>JAGGSX010000165.1 GCA_021158865.1 Thermoplasmata archaeon | reverse complement strand
TTATAGAGGAGAGCATAAAATAATCGCATATCTTTTAGATGATGAAAATAATTCCAATAACATTGGATATTGCAATTTAACCATATTAAAAACAAATTATAAGAGAGGATTGATTATAAAAGAAATTTATTATCATGCCCATCCAAACATAAAAAACGAGTTTATCTATATTTACAATTGCGGAAATAAAACAAGTATGGATGGAATGTATTTAACAACGCAACCTTGGAAAAGAGTGGATAAACAAAATAAAGTTTTTTTACCATCAATAAAAATTGATAAAGGAAAGGGGATTTACATAACTCAAAATGGTTCAGCATTTTTTAGGGAAACAGGTTTTTATCCAGATTATGAATACTATGACTACTCATCCGTTCCAGATTTGAAAAGAAAAGGCAATTTTATTCTATCAAATAAAGGCTCTGCAGTATGCCTCAAAGACTATTTCAACCATACAATAGATTGCATTGTTTATGGGAATGCATCTTTCAATGAAGGATGGAATGGAAAGGCAATTCCTGATGTTGGAGAAGGGGTGATTTTAAAAAGAAATGGTTGCATTGACACAAATACAAGCTTTGATTGGATAAGCAATAGAATATATAAAATAGGCCAATCTGATTTTCCAGCATTTCATATTAAAGTTAAAAATGCAATAGCATTTTGCTCTCCAGATTGTTCTTATAAAGTTGTCAGCAATACATTAAATGGAAAAAACATATCAATAAATGTTTATATGTTTACACATCCATTTATTTATAAAATTTTGAATGCTTCAAATGCGAGTATAAAAATAATTCTGGATGGAAATGTTATAGGAGGATTACCAATTGAAGAAAGATATATAGCATGGAAATTACATGATAAGGCTGAGATAAGATATATAATGGGAAATGAAAATGAAGAGATATATAAAAGATATAAATTTGACCATGCAAAATATGCAATAGTAGATGAAAAATGTATAATAGAATCAGCCAATTGGGTTGAAACGGGTTTACCTGTTAGCAGTACCTATGGGAACAGAGAATGGGGGGTTTTGATAGATGATGCCAATTTATCATCAATCTTACAAAAAATTTTTTCTTGTGACTTCTGCCCAGAAATGCCTGATAGCGTTCCATTCAATGAAAGTAATTTTTTTACTGGAAAGCCACCACCAGATTTTTCATTAAATTATTTTGTTCATAAAGGCAATTACAAACCAAAATTTTCTCCATTTTATGAAAATGCAAGCTTTAATACAACACTTATACTTGCTCCAGATAATGCCGAGGAACAAATATGCAATTTAATTGATTCAGCAAAAAATGAAATATTGGTTGAGCAGGCATATATACAAAAAGAATGGAGTAATGGAATAAATCCATTTCTCAAAAAATTGGTTGAGAAAAGAAAAGATGGTGTTGGAATAAAAGTTATTTTGAATTACAATAAATATTATGAATCAAGCAATAAAATGAATGAAGAAACTTATCGATATTTAAAAGAGAATGGCATTGAAGTTAAATTCTCAAATTTAAGCGTGCACAATAAAGGGATGATTGTGGATAATAAGGTTTTAATCTCGTCAATAAACTGGGGAGAAAATTCTGTAAGAAATAATAGGGAAATTGGAATAATAATCGAAGATAAGAATATATCAAACTATTTTAGAAATATTTTCTATTATGACTGGAATTATGGAAAATTAAATAATAGGCAAGAAAAAGAGATAAAGGATATTTCAGTAATAATTTTATTAATAATAACTGCATTCATCATATATTCATATAGGAGGAAAAAATGAATTTGCTTTCCATAATTTCATTCATGATTATTCTTATTTCAATTTTATTTCCATTTCTGAAAAGATTTTCTTTCGCCCAATCAATTGTCATATCAAATTTCATAATATTTTTTATAACAACATTCTCTTCTCCAAATCTTATGCCATCTGGCTCGATAGTATTCAAAGACCTTGCATTCAATCCAATTTATTTTCATGAACCCTTAAAATTATATACATTACTCACATCAATGTTCATCCATGCAGATATATGGCATATCCTTCTCAATATGATTGGATTCATATTTATCGGTTTTCCTTTTGAAAACGAAATAGGAAGCAAAAAATTTGCTTTTGTATATATAACAACTGGAATATTTGCTGCAATATTTTTCTCAATATTTCAATACAGCAATACATATCTAATAGGGGCATCAGGAGCAATTTTTGGCATACTCGCCGCCTTTGCCGCCCTCAAGCCATTCAAAAAAGTTGTTATACCCCTGTTTACGCCAATAATAATTTTCGTAAGAATGCCTGTTATAGTTGTGGCTCTTTTATATGCTGGAATGGAGACAATTTATGTTGCTCTTGCCTCTCCAGATGGAATTGCACATGTTGCGCATATCGGCGGCTTCCTCGCCGGCGTGCTTCTTTCATTTACAGTTAGGGGCAAGGCAGAAAGCAAGGGAGAGAAGGTAGTGAATTTGAAACCTTATTTAACCAATGAAAGACAATTGAGGATATATGAGAAGGCAATGGCTTCAAAAGAGCCAGAGATAAGGGAGGCATGGCTTTCATATCTTCTTAAAGATTTGAGATGCCCGAAATGTGGTGGAAAGCTTATTATAAAAAATGATAGACTTTATTGCAAAAATTGTGGATATATTTAGATAGAATTTATGATTAAGTATATTGCATATCCTGTTATTGCTCCTGCATTTAGATAAGGCAATCCTGGCTGAGGACCTTTTTCAATCAAAATCATTAGAATAGCAAAGCCCACAACAACGCCTGCCAGCGTAAGAAAAAAGGCTAACACACTCTGCATTGAAGCTGCAGCAACCAACATGCCAGGAATAACAATGTCGCCAAGACCCATATAAACTGCATCCTTTCCTCCAAAATTTTTCTCCCTTTTATATGAGTATCTTGCATCCTTTGGAAACACCAAGAGTAATGGAAGATTTGATGATGTTACAGATTTTGCAAGAGTAATCATGTGTTTTGTTTTATATACAGATATTGCATCATAAATTGCCATTATAACAAGCAATATTATTATTAATTCAATTGAAAGAGAAATTGCGAATATTGCTGCTATTCCTCCTGCAAGAAAAACCCCAAAAAAATCAATTACATACCATTCTGGAGGCTTTATTAAAAGGATAAGCATAATTGATGAAATAATAATGGAAGCAAGAAATGAATATGGAATAAAATAAAAAAATGCCTGAAATATTGATAAAGCTGTTATAAAAAAAATGAATAATATAATATATCTAACTAAATTTTCTTTATATTTAGCAAGTATTAAAATAAAAATTGTGAAGA
>JAGGSX010000024.1 GCA_021158865.1 Thermoplasmata archaeon | reverse complement strand
CCACAACATATATCCTTTTTTATTATTTTTTCTCTTCCCTCGATATATTTAGTTAGCTTTATGGAAGGAACTGCAATCTCTTTTATTCCATGCTGATATGCAATGGCATCTACGCCATTGCGGGGGCGCATGCATCCCAAAGCAAGTCTTTTTATTTTTCTTTTTGCTTCATCAAAAAATTTTGATAACTCATCCATATTTATTTTAACATTCTCAAAAGGAGTTCCTTTTGTTGGCATGATAACATCTATGACCAGTTTTTCTATTTTGTAGTTTTTTACCCTGTCCAAAATTTCCCATTCTTCTATATTGCCGTAATTTAATCCAACTGTTATATGGGGAGAAACTTTCATTCCTTCATTTAATAACAACTCCATATTTTTGAAATAATCATCTGTTGTTGCGTTCAGCCCGAAAACATTTTTTATTCCATTGTCGCATGGTAAATCGACAAATGCTATATCAGCACTTTCATAAATTTCATGGGCAATATTTTTGTCTATGAAGCCTGGATGAATTGCTACACACATCTTCTTCCTCAAAATTTTCATTGATGGGAGCATTTTTTTTAAATTAATTAACCTTCCATTTTTATCAAATCCGCCACTTATTAACATGCCATTTAATTCATGATTATTTCCATATTCCAGAAGCTTTTTCCCGTCAAAAATTTTTTTCATTCCTTCTAAATATTTGCCCATACAGTGTTTACACATTAGCTTGCAATTTGATATTGCTATTGGAGGAAAATTTGGCATTAGATAATAAGCAATCATTCTAATTCCAAAAAATTTTTGAATATTTTCATTCCATATTGAGTATGCTCAACTTCGGGGTGGAATTGCAATCCAAAAAATGGCTTGTTTTTATGACGGATTGCCTGAATTTTACAATACTCAGATGATGCAAGCAAAATAAAATCTTTTGGAATTTTTGTAACCTCGTCATTATGACTTTCCCACACAATTATTTTTTTTGGCAATCCTTTAAAGATTTCATCTTCATTTAAAATTTCTATTTCAACTTTTCCATATTCAGGTGTTTTTGAAGGCTTGCATTCTCCACCAAAAAATCTTGCCATATACTGATGCCCTGCACATATCCCCAAAACAGGAAAATCTGCTTTTTCTAAATATTCATCTATATTTCCAAGATTATTTTTCAATCCAATTCTTAGCGCCCCTCCCGAAATTACTATTGCATCGGCGTCTTCAATTTTTTTGAAAGGCACATCATTAGGAACTATTTCTGAATCAACCCCGATATACCTCAAAACACGCCATTCTCTATGAGTCCATTGGCCGCCATTGTCAATAACATAAACTTTCATAATGTTAAAAATGCAGAGCTTTTAATTCTTTACCCATTCTTTCATTCCAATTTTTTTTATAATTTTCTCAATAGATACCATATTTTTGCTATAAAATAAATGACTCTTGCAATTGCAGTCACTTGAACCAAATTTTGGAATGTAGTTTAAATCAAATTTTGATGCAATCATGCATTCTTCTCTTTCATCGCCTTCTTTATAAAATATTTTTTTGATTGAAGCATGCTGGAGCAAATAATCTATGTGCCATCTTATTTTCTTTTCTTTTCTTATGTGCCTTCCGATTCTTTTTTCGAGGCTATTCAATGCCGAGCCAACATAAGCATAATAACCTTTTTTAAAATAAATTTCTCCAAGCTTGCCAATTTTTATCCTCTTTGGTTTATCAATCTCTGCAATTAAAATATAGCTTCCTTTCATGAATTGATAATGAAAGGCAATAAAAAAGTTTAATATGCCTTTTGCAATACTCCATTATGACATCACTTAAAGATTTGGAGCCAAAAATTTTGTGGAAATATTTTGATGAGATAAGACAGATACCAAGATGTTCAAAACATGAAGAAAAAATTGCAAAATATATTGTTGAAAAAGCAAAAGAACTGGGCTTGGAAGTCACACAGGATAAAGTCGGAAATGTCATAGTAAGAAGGAAGGCATCTCCAGGCTATGAAAATATCCCAATGGTTACCCTGCAATCCCATATAGACATGGTTTGTGAGAAAAATAAGGATGTTGAGCATGATTTTAGCACACAGGGTATTGATGCCTACGTTGATGGAGATTATGTAAGGGCAAGAGGAACAACGCTTGGCGCCGATGACGGCATAGGCGTCGCCGCCTGCCTTGCAATGATGGAGACGGAGGAAAAGCACCCACCTTTAGAATTTTTATTCACTGTGGATGAAGAAACTGGCATGACAGGGGCATTCAACATTGAAAAGGAATATATTAAAGGGAAGATGCTCCTAAATCTTGACAGCGAGGAGTTTGGAAGCATTTATATTGGATGCGCTGGCGGCGCCAACAGCGATATACGCCTGCCATTAAAATTTGAAAACAGGAGCGGAAATGGGCTGAAAATTGTTGTAAAAGGATTGAGAGGAGGTCACTCTGGAGTTGAGATTGATAAAGGAAGGGCAAATTCATTGAAATTGATGGGCAGGATATTATACAACATAAATGCAAGTATAAGCAAGATTGGAGGGGGGGATAAATTCAATGCAATCCCAAGAGAAGCTTTTGCAGAAGTCGTGGTTGATGATGTGGAAAATGCAAGGAAAAAGATTGAAGAGTTAGAAAAAGCATTTAGAGAAGAATATAAAAGAAGTGAGCCAGATTTAAAGATTGAAGTCAGTAATGTTGAAATTAAAAAAGTCATTGAAAAAGAAATGAATGAGCATATAATAAAAATGATGATGGGATTGCCCCATGGCGTTCT
Organism: Thermoplasmata archaeon; assembly: GCA_021158865.1. Taxonomy (GTDB): domain Archaea; phylum Thermoplasmatota; class E2; order UBA202; family JdFR-43; genus JAGGXW01. The sequence continues at coordinate 622 of JAGGSX010000024.1, read as the reverse complement.
TGCAATGAGTCAGGAAGTGCCAGGGCTGGTAGAAACTTCTACAAATCTTGCAAAAGTTGAAATGGATGGTGAGCTGCATATTGTAATGAGTTCAAGAAGCTCAATAAATTCTGCTCTTGAAGCAACTCTCCAAAAAATAAGGAGCATAGCTGAATTGGCAGGAGCAAGTGTTGAAGAAGGAAGCCGTTATCCAGGATGGAAGCCAAACAGGGATTCAAAATTGCTGAAAATTGCTGAAAAAGCGTTCAAAGAATTATATAATAAAGAGCCAGAGATAAAAGCAATTCATGCTGGTCTGGAAACAGGAGTTATAGGGGAAAGAGTTGGAATAAACGAAATGATTTCATTTGGTCCAGATATACAGCATCCACACAGCCCAGATGAAAATGTAAAGATAAGTAGTGTCGAAAAATTCTGGAAATATCTATTGCATTTAATAGAAAAAATATCAGAAGAGTGGTAAAAACTTTCCCCTTTTTCTTTTTTTTATACCATCAGAAATGTTTTTTATCTACTTTTTCATCTTTAAGAAATGAACGGAAGATATTCAGTTTATGCCATATTTTCTACCATGTTCTGGGGGCTTTCTTTTACTTTTATAATAATAAAAATTGGACTGGAA
>JAGGSX010000181.1 GCA_021158865.1 Thermoplasmata archaeon | reverse complement strand
CCTCTATAACCTTTTGTATCCAATTCTATTTTTGGTATCCTGTATTTGTTTATTAAATCATAATGTTTCTCGCCGATTAAATGAGCTGAATCAATTTTATCAATATAAAAATAAATATTGAAAGGATAACTCATACCATTATTCTCCACTTTTGCACTAATCTTAACCAGCTCACCCTCACCAACAACATTTCTATCAATTTTAACCCATTTAACGGCTAAATCGTATTTATATGAATATGAAAAAGACGGAAGCAGAAGAATAAGCAGTGCCATAACAACAAATTTCTTCATTTTTTGTATTAATGCAAGGAGTATAAAAAATTTAGCGGGCCTGCCGGGATTTTCGAGCATGCTTACGAGAAAATGTAGCATTGCAAGACATGCATTCGAACCCGGGATCTACAGCTTAGGAGGCTGTCGCCCTATCCGAGCTAGGCTACAGGCCCTTGATTTTGTATATAGGACAATTATAAAATATTTCTTGATTACTCTCATGGATTTGGTGGATATATGTTTACAATTTTAGTTCCATAACACTCATTTTCAGCAAGAGAAACAAAAGGCATTAATATTGGAAATGATATGGTAAAATAGTATGAAAGAAGTATTATTGAGAGTTGCCGAAGGATTGGGGCAGGATGTGGGCGCAGGCAGGGCAAGGCTTGATGCAAAAACAAGAATAGAGCTGGATATATCTCCTGGGGATGTGATAGAAATAGAAGGAGGAAAAAAGACAGGTGCAATAGTGTGGCGTGCCCGACCAAGCGACGAAGGCTTGGGAATAATAAGGATAGATAATTTAACCAGAAAAAATGCGAGAGTTGGAATAGGTGATAAAGTTATTGTTAGAAAAGCTGAACCAAGAATTGCTGAGCGTGTTGTAATTGCTCCAGCATTACCCCAGAGCCAGAAAATTCAATTTGGTAGAGGTATAGAAAGCTTGGTTAAAAGAGGTTTACTAAAAAGACCTGTTACAACTGGAGATACAATAGTCGTTCCAGGCATTGCATTATTTGGAAATTCTCTTCCATTTGGTGTTGTAAAAACGGACCCAAAAGGGATAGTTTTAATAGGAGAGGAAACCGATATAATTGTCAGAGAAGAGCCGGTTAAAGAAGAGATGCTCACACTTCCACAGGTAAGCTATGAAGACATTGGTGGACTAAAAGATGAGATAATGAAAATAAGGGAAATGATTGAACTGCCATTGAAACATCCTGAGCTATTTGAAAGACTTGGTATAGATCCTCCAAAAGGTGTTCTTTTATATGGTCCTCCTGGCACAGGAAAAACTTTGATAGCGAGAGCTGTAGCAAATGAATCGGGAGCAAATTTCTTTACAATAAATGGACCAGAAATAATGAGCAAATTTTATGGACAAAGTGAGGAAAATTTGAGGAAAACATTTGAAGAGGCTGAGAAAAACGCCCCTTCAATAATTTTTATAGATGAGATAGATGCAATTGCCCCTAAAAGAGAAGAGGTCCATGGTGAGGTCGAAAGAAGGGTTGTTTCTCAATTACTTACCCTTATGGATGGATTGAAAGGAAGAGGAAAAGTCATTGTTATAGGAGCTACAAACAGGCAAGATTCTCTCGATCCGGCTTTACGCCGTCCTGGAAGATTTGATAGAGAAATCGAGATTGGAGTTCCTGATAGAAATGGAAGGAGAGAGATATTACAGATTCATACGCGTGGTATGCCCCTTGCTAAAGATGTTAATATTGATTATCTCGCAGATATAACCTATGGCTTTGTTGGAGCAGATTTGGCTGCATTGGCGAGAGAGGCAGCAATGAATGCTTTAAGAAGATATCTTCCAGAAATAGATTTGGACAAGCCAATACCGACTGAAATACTCGAAAAAATGGAGGTTACAATGAAAGACTTTACAAATGCTCTAAAAATGATTGAACCATCTGCCTTGAGAGAAGTTTTAGTGGAAATTCCACAGGTTAAATGGGATGATATCGGTGGGTTAGAAGAGGCAAAACAAAGATTGAAAGAAGCTGTTGAATGGCCGCTAAAAAATCCTGATGTTTTCAAGAGAATTGGGATAAGAGCCCCAAAGGGCATTTTATTATATGGTCCCCCCGGAACAGGAAAAACATTGCTGGCTAAAGCTGTTGCAACAGAAAGTCAGGCAAACTTTTTGTCAATAAAAGGGCCGGAAATATTCAGTAAATGGGTTGGTGAGAGTGAGAAAGCTATAAGAGAAATATTTAAAAAAGCAAAACAAGCGGCGCCCTCCGTCATATTTTTGGATGAGATAGACGCAATTGCCCCAAAGCGTGGATTATATGAAGGTGCAAGGGTTACAGAAACGGTTGTAAATCAGTTGCTAACTTCTATAGATGGCTTAGAAAAAATGAGCGATGTTGTAGTTATAGGAGCAACAAACAGACCAGATATTCTTGACCCTTCATTACTTCGTCCTGGAAGATTTGATGAACTCATTTTAATAGCAGTTCCTGATATAAAAGCGAGAGAAGAGATATTTAGGATACATACAAAAAATATGCCTCTTGCCAAGGATGTTGATTTAGAGGAACTTGCAGAGATTACAGATGGCTACGTTGGCGCAGATATAGAAGCGATATGCAGGGAAGCAGCAATGTCAGCTTTAAGAGAGGATATAGATGCAAGCATTGTCAATATGGGACATTTTAGAAAAGCATTAAAAGAAATCCACCCTTCAGTTGATGAAGAAATGATAGAATACTATAAAGAAATAGCAGATAAAATAGGCAAAGGGATATCAAAGAGAGAGATAAAGAAAGGAATAGAAGTCATGTAAGGTTTTTTGAGCCCAAGAACCATTCTTTTTAAAAAAGAAAGCATTTGCAGAAAGAAAAATGAGAGGATGGGATTTCTTCCACTATTTTCATTTTCAATATTGATAAAAGGTCGAGAATTTATAAAAGATAAACACCAAAAACAAAACAAAAAAAGAAAGGGGTGGAGGCAACACCCCTCGAATCTGAAAATATAATAAAGGGAAGAGAGGGCGGGCTTGTTTACCAGACAGTTTTTGTAAGAATTACTGAATTGCTAGTCTTATCTCTGATTTGAAGTGTATATGTCGCTGAAGAATCGTATGATGTGTTCAAATAAAAAGTGTCTCCTGCTGTAATTGAGCCACTGCCTTCATAATACGCACAAGGGGTTGTACCATTCTTTAGAAGTGTTACATTTATATCATTCCATCTTGCTCCTTGGCTAACACTATCCACTCTAAACGTTGCGTTACCATTACTTATACTGTTTATCTGTGTCACGCTCATGCTTATTGCTTTGCTTCCGCCGCCACCGAAGCCGCTTACCCAGACGTAGATGGTTGCTGCAAGCACTACGGTTATTGCCACCATCAGGATGATGGCAATTATGGGGCTTACAC
>JAGGSX010000135.1 GCA_021158865.1 Thermoplasmata archaeon | reverse complement strand
TGAATATGAAAATAGCAATGCCTATGAGCAATCATGGTTCAAGCGCATGGTTGTTGTTGGCGGAGATTCTTGGCCAAAAGAAGGCGACCCTTATTTTGAAGGAGAAGAAGAAAACAAGCTTGCAATTGAATATATGAAAGAATTTGAACCAATTAAATTATGGACTTCTTTGGGGACATTAACAGGTCCGCAAGATGTAATAAATGCTGTCAATCCTGGCTGCGGCTTCCTGTTTTTTGATGGGCATGGAAATCCAATGAACTGGGCTACACATCCTCCATATAATGAGAGTTCGTGGATAGATGGGCTTGGTGTTTCAGATATGCACAAATTTGATAATAAAGGAATGTATCCAGTATGTATTGTAGGGGGCTGTCATAACAGCCAGTTCAATGTTAGCCTGCTGAATACTTTTAAAATATATGAAGGATTTAAGAAATGGTATAGCTACTTATATAAGGGGGAGAATTCTCCAGAAAGCTGGGGGTGGTGGATTGTCAGAATGGCGAATAAAGGAGCAATAGCAAGCTTAGGATTTGCAGGTTTGGATTATTTTGCTACAGGAGACAACAACAATGATAGCATACCTGATTGCACACAATTTTATTCTGGATTCATGAATGTAAACTTCTTCAAGGAATATGCAAATGGGACTTCAATAATTGGAGAAATACAGGGAAATGTGGTAACAAAATATGTGAGCGTTGGAGAGCCAATGAAAGATAATATAGCATGTAAGACCATAGAGGAGTGGGTTTTACTTGGAGACCCAAGCCTTAGGATAGGTGGCTACAGCTAATATGAAAATAACTGAAAAACTTTATAATGATGCAAGCAAGATATGGGGAAAAATAGTGAATCATCCATTTGTTATAGAAATTTATTCAGGTAGCCTTCCAGAAAAAAAATTTAAATTTTATGCATTGCAGGATTATAACTATTTGGTTGGGATAACAAGAGCCATGACAATAATTGCTTCAAAATCAGATTTCTGGAAAATGAAAGAAATTTTAATCTTGGCTCAAAAAGAAGCAGGCATAGAATTGCAAAATTATGAAAAACTTCTAAAAAGTGTTGGTCTAAGTATTGAAGAAGCAATGGCTACTGAGCCATCTCCTACAAATCTTGCCTACATGAATTATATTGGAATGATTGCTTATACTGGAGATGTATATGAAGGAATTGCAGGAATTCTTCCTTGCTTCTGGAGTTATCAAGAAATAGCTAAAAAAAATAGATACTTGTTGAAAAAAAATAAGAATAGCATTTATTTAAAATGGGCAGAAACTTACTTTACTGAAGAATATAAGCAAATTGTTGAAAAAATGAAGAACATGCTTAATGAAGCAAAAAATTATGATGCTGTTAAAAAAATTTTTTTGACAGCAAGTAAATATGAATATATGTTCTGGGAAATGAGTTATAAAATGGAAAGGTGGCAAATATGAAATTTTCAGATTATTTAATTGAAAAATCAAAGGAAATATGGAAAGAATTTTTGCCCAATAAGTTCCTTAGAGAAATTGCAGAAGATAAGATAAAAAAAGAAGCATTTGAAAAATGGTTATCCAATGACTACAATTTTGTGAAAAATGCCCTACGTTTTATGAATATAATATCTGCAAAAATTCCTGATAAATTAATTCCATTTATGACAGAATCAATTTGTTACATAAAAGAAGAGTTAAAAATGTTTGAAGAAAAAGCCAAGGAAATGAAAATTAATTTGAATAACAAAGTTTCTTTTATATGCCAGTCTTATTCAAATTTCTTGATTTCATCAGCCTTTATTCATACATTTTTTGAAAATCTTGCGATATATTATTGCGAGGAAAAAGCTTATTATGAAGCATGGAATTGGGTAAAAAAACATGTAAAAAATAACTCTTACAAAAAATTTGTAGAACACTGGTCTTCGGAAGATTTTCGTTTATATGTTGAGAAAATAGAAGAAATTTTAAATGAATTTGCCAATCAAGCGGGCGAGTATGAAAAAAAGGAAGCTGAAAAATTATTTATAGAAACATCTAAATTTGAAAAACTATTCTGGGACATGGCTTATGAATGAACAAGAAGGCTATTCAATCACGCCAGCAAAGAAAAGGATTTATTCTTTTATAGACATATTTTCTATATGGGTTGGTGCAGGAATAGGAATTGGCGAGATATGGGCTGGCGCCGAGCTCAGCCCCGCTCTGCCTTTACTCACTGCAATAATTGTAAATTTGGTAGGGCATGCCATAGGTAATTTTTTTTTGGGAGCTGTTGCTATTGAAGGAGTTGAAACAGGCGTGCCAACGATGGTTTTATGCAGGGGAGCATTTGGTGTAAAAGGTTCAGCTCTTCCATCAATATTGAACTATGTCCAGCTTATTGGATGGACTGGCATAATGATAATTGTCGGCGCAGGCGCCATGAATGCTGTTTCTAAAGAATTTAATTTTGGTAACTACTATTTATGGGTCTTATTCTTTGGATTGATTGTCACTTTATGGACTTTGGTTGGACCAGAAAAATGGAAAGGGTTGGAGAAGCTGTCCGCTTTTTTACTCCTTTTTTTGAGTATATGGATTATTTATGTTACTTTACATGAACATTCCTTCCATGAATTACTCTCCCATAAGGCTACTGGGGATATAGGAACAATGCTTGGTCTGGATTTGGTTATAGCAATGCCGTTGTCATGGGTTCCTTTGATTGCAGATTATTCAAGATTCGTAAAGAAAAGAGGAGCAGCATTTTATGGTTCATATATTGGATATTTTATTTCAAGTGGGCTGATGTATTTTGTTGGCAGCTTGAGCAATGTTGCATTCAATAAAAGTGACCCAATTTCGATAATTGTTGCCTATGGACTTGGAATTCCAGCAATGGTAATAATAATTTTCTCCACAACAACTACAACTTTCTTGGATATTTATTCTGGGGCAATAACCTATAAAAATATTTTTACAAAATCGAGTGTGAAAAAACAAATTGTTATTGTTGGTATGTTGGGAACAATACTTGCAATGGTATTTCCAGCAGGTAAATATGAAACATTTTTATTGTTTGTCGGCGGTGCTTTTGTTTCTCTGGCTGCAATCATGATTGTTGATTATTTTTTTATAAAAAAAGGATATGATGCAAAAGAATTGTTTGGAAAGAAGAAATATTGGTATAAGAATGGATATAATTGGAATGCAATAATTGTGTGGGCAACGGGTTTCATTTTTTATTTAATGCTAACAATGCAAAACATACCATTTTTCAGCGATTTTGGATACAAATTTGGCTCAAGTATACCAACATTCATTTTAGTTGGCTTGCTTTATTATGCAATTGAAAAAAGATAAATTTTGTTCTAACTTTTATTCATATCCCCATTTGTCTATAGTAAGATGCCAATGAGAATATATTTTATCTTTCATCTCCTTGCTTATTTTATATTTCCTTTGATTATAATGCGATTGAGAAGCAATATAATAT
>JAGGSX010000147.1 GCA_021158865.1 Thermoplasmata archaeon | reverse complement strand
GTTTAATATAATAGAAGCTTGTGGTTAGATTTTCTTGCACAGTTTCATTTGCAATCTTCGTTAGATTCGTGTACATTTCCACCATAAGATCCAGCATCTACCCACACTCTAAGAGTATGCTCTTCTCGATCATAAGGCCAAGGAATATCGGGAATTATTACATGCTTTTTCTCGCCAACTTTTATTGGACTATCAATAGTAGTATAACCTTTTTGAGCCTTATCAATATAAACTTGTATGTATATTTGCCTTGGATATTCTGCCACTGCATCTGCATTTCCTTCGTTGCATCCAATTCAACATCGATATAATCTCCCGGTTTAAATTCTCCTGGATCTGTTTTTAAATTATGAGGAACTAGGTCCGGTAAGCCTGCATCCGATACCCTGATTTCATTTAGCTTTATCCTATAACCATAATAATCCGTGGCAAAATCCGCTTCCGTACCTCCATCTTTCCCACATAGAGAATGGGCATATGCAAAGAAAACTAACCTATATTCATGATATTTACTTTCACCAAGCAAAATCTGTGTTTACTTTACAGATGAATAAACATTTAAATAGAAACACTTTTGCATTAACATGCTGCCAGATGTCCAATCTTGGAAGCCAAATGCAACATTCAAATTAACGAGAGTTGGGATAAAAGGCATAAAAAAACCAGTTAATATAGCCAGAGGAAAAAGGAGCATAATTCTTTTAGTTGAGATGGATATATTTGTGGATTTGCCAGCAAATAGAAAAGGAAGCGATTTATCAAGGAATGCTGAGATTGTTGAAGAAATTGTTGATAAATCTGTAAGACAGCCAGCTAGGGGATTGGAATATTTATGTGAGGAAATAGCTAAAAAATTGCTTCAGAGACATGAATATGCAAGCAGAGCAGAAGTTTTTGCTTCCTCTCTATATTTTTTAGAGAGGAAAACACCACTCAATAAAAAAACTCTTGAGCCATATAAAATAATGGCCAGAGCCATAGCAAATGGGAACAAAGTAAGAAAATTTATTGGTGTTGAAGTTATTGGTATGACGGCATGTCCATGTGCGATGGAAAATATAAAAAAAGTTTATAATGAAAAATATACTCATAATCAGAGAAATATTGCCACTCTTTTTATCGAAAATGATGGTAGCATAGACGCTGATGAATTGATAGATATTGCAGAGGAATCCATGAGCTCTTCAACGTTTGAAATATTAAAAAGAAGGGATGAAATGGAAGTTGTAAGGAAAGCCCATGAAAATCCAAAATTTGTTGAAGATGTTGTCAGAGATATACTAAAAAAAATTTTACAAAAATACAAAAATCTTCCAGACGATGCGATTGTGATTGCAAGAAGCGAAAGCTTGGAGTCGATACACAAGCATAATGCCTTTGCAGAGCGTATTACAACAATGGGTGAATTAAAAAAATAAATGCTTAACAAGGCTTGGCAAAATTTCTCCAGCTTTTCCATATAACGAATAGTCTGCTATATTTGATATCATGCTTGGCTCATTGTTTATTTCAATTATTTTTGCTCCATTTTGTTTGGCTATTATTGGGAATTGGGCAGCTGGATAAACCATGGCTGATGTGCCCACAACAAGCATAACATCACATTTTTCGACCATTGAAAAAGATTTAATAAAAACATCTTTTGGAATTGGCTCGCCAAAGAAAATTGCATTTGGTTTGAGCAAGCCACCACACTCGCATTTAGGAATTTCTTGCTTTAATGCATAACCTATGTCGTAAATTCTCCCACATCTAAGACATCTTGCTTCTCTGAAATTTCCATGAATCTCAATAACATTTTTGCTTCCTGCCTTTTGATGCAACCCGTCAACATTCTGTGTTATCACAGCATGTAGATATCCAAATTTTTCCATTTCTGCAATAGCTTTATGTCCATTGTTTGGCTCTGCTTTTGCTATATCCTCTATCAAAATTTTCAGCATTTTCCATACTTTTTCTGGCTGACTTATTATGTTGTCAATATATCCATATTCATTCATATCAAATTTGCTCCATATTCCGTCTTTACTTCTAAAATCAGGTATGCCGGATTCAGTGGAAATTCCTGCCCCAGTTAAAGCTACTATAAGCTTTGCCTTTTTTATTTCCTCCGCAACTTTTATTAAGTCCCCTCTTTCCATCCTCTCATATAATTTATTTGTTCTTTTGTCAGCTTATCTATTTCAATTCCCATTGCTTTTAGCTTTCGCTTTGCCACCTCTCTATCCAATTTATCTGGAACTTTATAAACTTTATTCTTAAGCTTGCCAGCATTTTCAACAATCCATTTTACAGCCAATGCCTGATTAGAAAAAGACATATCCATCACTTCAGATGGGTGCCCCTCGGCGGCGGCGAGATTGATAAGGCGCCCTTCTGCGAGTAAATAAATTTTTTTGTCTGAAAGAGTATATTCTACAACATTTTTCCTTATCTCTTCTTTTTTTGTTGAATTTTTTTCAAGCCATGAAACATCTATTTCATTGTCAAAATGACCAGAATTGGCAATGATGGCTCCGTCCTTCATTTTTTTGATATGCCTTCCATCTATTACATGCTTGTTTCCTGTTACAGTTACAAAGATGTCTCCTATCATCGAAGCTTTTTTCATTGGCATTACTTCAAATCCATCCATGGCTGCTTCCAAGGCACGAATCTCATCAACTTCTGTTATAATAACATGTGCTCCCATACCTCTCGCGCGATTGGCTAATCCACGACCACACCATCCATAGCCAGCGATAACAAAATTTTTTCCAGCAAGCAAAATGCTTGTAGCTCTTAGAATGCCATCTATGCTGCTTTGCCCTGTGCCATAGCGGTTATCAAATAAAAATTTCGTCATTGCATCATTGACTGCTATCAATGGATATTTCAATATTCCATTTTTTTCCATTACTCTTTGACGATTGACGCCCGTTGTTGTTTCTTCAGTTCCACCAATGACATTTTTTATTAATTCTTTATGTTTTGTATGCAGTGTTGTAACTAAATCGCCTCCATCATCCATCGTTATATTTGGCTTTATTTTTAAAGCTTGTTCAATGCACCAGTAATATTTATCATGATTACCACGCCATGCAAAAACATGAATGCCCTGCTTTGCAAGATATGCAGCGATTCCATCATTTGTTGAAAGTGGATTTGAACCAGTTAAGGCAATGCTTGCTCCTCCAGCCTGCAATGTTTTTATTAGAACGGCTGTTTCTTTTGTAACATGTAGACATGCAGCAATTTTAATGCCTTTCAACGGCTTTTCTTTTTCAAATTCTTTTCTTATACTTATTAAAACTGGCATGTGTTGCTCTGCCCATTTAAATAGTTTTTCTCCCTCATCAGCCAGACTGATGTCTTTAACTTTATATTCCATGGAAAGAAAAAGCATCTGAGTTTAAAATATTTCGTAAAATAAAAAGAGGGGAAAATCAGCCATGCCACTGGCTCTGCTGGCTCACTGAAACAAAGAATCCATTGCCTTGTTCAATAACAAAGTCAGGAGCTCCAGGAACATAAACATCAAAGTCGTCCCTGCTGTTATTCCATTT
>JAGGSX010000168.1 GCA_021158865.1 Thermoplasmata archaeon | reverse complement strand
GTATTATATGGTAAAGATAAAAAACACGATTAGAATTCCGCCTACCCATATTACTGATGAGTTAGATGAAGTAAGCAAAAAGATAGTCCAAGAAACTTTTGAAGGAACAATGGATAAGCAATATGGCTTGATAGTAATGACTCAAAATGTTAGAAGGATAGGAGAAGGAAGGATATTATATGGAGATGGAGCAATATATCAACAGGTTGAATTTGAAGCTCTTACTTTCAAACCCGAATTGCAGGAAGTGGTTGATGGCATAGTATGTGATATAGTTGAATTTGGAGCTTTTTGTCATATTGGTCCTTTGGATGCATTAATTCATAAAAGCCAGATAATGGATGACCACATAGTTGTCGATGTTGATAATAATAGAATGGAGGGAAGGGAAACAAAAAACGTTCTAAGAGTGGGTGACAGAGTAAGAGCCAGAATTGTTACAGTTTCATTGAATGAAATGAACCCGAGAGAGAGCAAAATAGGGATGACAATGCGCCAGCCGGGATTGGGAAAACCTGAATGGAAAAAGAGAGAGGAGAAAAAATGAGAGCTTGCAGAAGATGCCACATTCTTACAGACAAAACAGTCTGCCCTTTTTGTGGAAAACCAACTACAGAGCACTGGCAGGGTTATCTAATTGTGATTGATGTAAATCGTTCTCAGGTAGCAAAGAAAATGGGAATAAAAATGCCGGGGAAATATGCTCTGAAGGTTAGATGATGTATTTACTGAAAGAATCACAGAAAGAAAAGTTACGAATTCCTCTGGGGAAAGTTGTTAAAAATGTGGGAAGAGAAGAACTTGGAAAAAAAATTGTTAGCATTGGAGATGCTGTTACAATATGGCTTCTAAAACACAAAATAAAGCCCGACATATCCATAATAGATTACAAAATAGAGCGTAAAACTTATGAAGGAAAAATAGATAGCGGAGAAAAGGTAATAAAAGTTAAAAACCCTGCTGGGAGAATAAGCAGGCAGCTGTGGAATGCTATATCAAATGCCTATAAAGAAAAAGACAAGATAAGGATAGAAGTTGATGGAGAAGAAGATTTGGCTGCCCTGCCGGCGATATATCTGGCGCCGCCGGGCGGAAGCACAACTGTAATATATGGCTTGCCATCTCGGGGTATGGTTATTGTGAGAGTAGGAGAAAAAGAAAGAAAAAAGGTAGAAGAATTCCTGAAAAAAATGGAGAGGGATGAAAATGGAGATTGAAATAGAACAAAGAAGGGAGAATAAGTTGCTTGGAAGGGAGGAAATATACTTTAGGGTTAGATATGATGGTTCGACGCCTTCGAGGAAGAAAGTGAAAGAGAATTTGAAAAATGCACTTGGTTTAAAAGGTTTCATAATATTGCAATATGTGAAGCCAGTTTTTGGTTCAAGAGAAGCAAAAGGTTATGCAAAGATATATGAATCAGAGAAAAAAGCAAGGCAAATTGAATCAAGCTATATAACAAAAAGGAATGCTGGAGGCGGGGGTAAAGCGGAAGAGAAGCCAAAGGAAGTGAAAGAAGCAAAAGAGGGAAAGAATGAGTAAATGGAAGTTTTATGAGATAAAGGATGGGAAATTATCAAGAAAAAGGAAAGAATGTCCGAAATGTGGTGCTGGCGTCTTCATGGCGGAGCATGCAGACAGGCGGAGCTGTGGTAGATGCGGCTACACTGAATTCAAAAAACAGCATTAAAACTTTTAAACCCTTCCTATATAATCGAATATGATAATAGCTGAATTTGCCATATTTCCCACTTCAGAGGGCTCATCAGTAAGTAAATATGTTAAAAAAGCTATAGAAGCCATTAAATCAACGGGTTTAAATTATGAAATTGGAGCAATGTCAACAGTTATAGAAGGAAAAAATATAGATGAAATTTTTGATGCTGTAAAAAAAGCTTATGATGCAATCATTTCAATGGGAGTAAAGCGCATACATATTGATCTAAGGATAGACCATCGTCTTGATAAAGAAGAAACAATGGATTATAAAAAGAGGGCTATAAATGAACGAAATATGGGTTGAAAAATATAGACCTGCAAAACTTGATGATGTCGTAGGGCAGGAACATGTTGTCAAAAGTTTGAAAGCTTATGCAAAATCTGGTAGCATACCTCACATGCTTTTTGCTGGTCCAGCTGGCGTAGGAAAAACAACATGTGCAATAGCTCTTGCAAAAGAATTCTACGGAGATACTTGGCGGGAGAATTTTGAAGAACTCAATGCAAGTGATGAACGTGGATTGGAAGTTGTTAGAGGAAGAATAAAAAATTTTGCAAGAACTGCACCTATTGGAAATGCACCATTTAAAATAATTTTTTTGGATGAAGCCGATGCACTAACACCTGATGCACAGGCTGCATTGAGAAGAACAATGGAGAAATATACTTCAACATGCCGTTTTATTTTATCATGCAATTATAGTAGCAGGATAATAGAGCCTATACAAAGCAGATGTGTTGTTTTTAGATTTTCCCCAATAAGCAATGAAGACATGAAAAATTATTTAGAAAAAATAGCAAAAAATGAAGGAATAGAAATAACAGAAGACGGAATAAAATCAATTCTTTATATTTCAAATGGGGATATGAGAAGAGCAATAAATGTTTTGCAGGTTACAGCAAGTGTATCAGATAAAATAGATGGAGAAACTGTTTATAAAATGACATCTGTTGCAAGACCTGAAGATGCAAAAAAGCTTATTGAAATGGCGATAAAAGGGGATTTCATAAATGCAAGGAAAATACTTGATAAAATGATAATAGAAGATGGTTTATCGGGAGAGGATATAATAAAAGGGCTTCACAATGCAATTATTGATGCTCCTATAAAAGAAGAAGAAAAAGCAAAAATAATTGATAAAATGGGGGAAACAGAATTCAGGATAGTTGAAGGTAGCAATGATAGAATACAGATTGAGGCATTGATATCATATTTAGTAGCTATGAGAAAATCGTAATTTTAATAAGTATCTTCATATTGCATGAAGAGTGAATAAAGCATTGATTGTTGCACTGCTTCTTATTCTCCCAGCAATAACAGGATGTGTTGAAATTCAAGAAGCCAAAGAAAAAGTGCAGTCTTTTTTAAAACCTTCCATGGAATATAAGTGGGTAAAAAAAGTGAATGAGAAAGCGGATTTTGGATTATTTGACATCATAAATTCTGATATGGCAAAAGTAGACAACTACCCATTCATGGTTGAAAATGGAACAGAATTTTTGCATATATACATTCATTGCAATTTTTCTAAACCATTTGGGAAAATAAATATCATTGTTGTTTCTCCAGAGAAAAATACAACAAAAGAATATTCTACACTCGGAAAATCTTATCAATATGATGACTTTATATATTTTGATTCTCCTATTGCTGGAAACTGGAAGATAGTGGTTAAAGTGATCGGCATAGGAGATTATAGATTAATAGCTGAAGCATATCAACATATATGAGCCGCCGTAGCTCAGCGGAGGAGCGGCTGATTCGTAACTCTTTCCATATCGCTTATGAAAGCGTTAATGGAAAAGAACGCGAAAAATCAGCAGGTCGCGGGTTCAAATCCCGCCGGCGGCTCT
>JAGGSX010000093.1 GCA_021158865.1 Thermoplasmata archaeon | reverse complement strand
ATTTTAATGTAAGGGGGGGAATAAAAACTGTTGTTAAAGTGAGTAGTGTGAGCCCCAAGAAGAACTGATGCATTTTTCCGCCAGCGCTTTTTTTAAAAGGGCTGAAGAAAGGGCTCATGGAGAAGCTCTTCTAACCATTCTTGGAAACGGTGTTGCATCTCTTATGTGATCCAATTTTGCTATCCACATAATAAGCCTTTCCAAACCAAGACCAAATCCAGAATGAGGAACAGAGCCATATCTCCGTAAATCAAAATACCATTGATAATTTTCTATGTTTGCTCCCTGTGCCTTCAGCCTTTTTATCATTGAATCAATATCCTCAGAACGCTCTGAACCACCTATCAATTCTCCATAACCTTCTGGAGCAAGCATATCAGCACATTTAACAGTTTTTTTATCTGATGAAATTTTCATATAAAATGCCTTTGTTTCTATTGGGAAATTTGTCACAAATATTGGTTTTTCTTCCCCTTCTACAAGCACTCTTTCATGCGGAGCTCCAAAATCATCGCCCCATTTTACATCGAAGCCCTTCTTCTGCAATTTTTTTAATGCTTTTTCATAACTAATTCTTTTGAAAGGAGGTTCAATAACTTTTAGCTCATCCTTTCTTCTGCCAAGAAATTCAAGCTCGTTATTGGCTTCTTTCATTAAATTCTGGCATACATAACTCACCAACTCTTCCTGTATTTTCATATTTTCTTCATTATCAACCCATGCCTCTTCTGCTTCTAAATGCCAGTATTCTGTAAGATGCTTTCTTGTTCTTGACTTTTCAGCTCTGAAAGAAGGTGTCAAACTCCAAACTCTTTCAAGAGAAAAAATCAACGCTTCCAAATACATCTGTGCAGTCTGACTTAAATAAGCCTTTTGGTCAAAATACTTAAAGGAGAATGCTGTTGCTCCTCCTTCAGCAGCATTTAATGTTATGACGGTGGGTGTCACTTCATAAAAATCATTTTCATCAAACCATCTCCTTATTATACGCAAAGTTTTAGCCTTCAATTTCATAATTTCAGTAAGCTTTCTTGAGCGAAGCCATAAATGGCGATTATCAAGCAAAAATTCAACACTTTGATATTCTGTGATAGGAAAATCATCAGCAAAATTTATCACCCTGAAATTTATTGCATGTATCTCCCTGCCGCCGGGCGCCCTGTTGTCTTCGTGTATTATTCCTTCTAACTCCACAGAAGATTCTATGAGTGCCTTTTGAGATGCTTTAAAATCTTTTTCGCTGACTTTATCTTTCTCAACTATGGTCTGAATTATTCCGGTTGAATCGCGTATTACAATGAATGATATCTTGCCTGCACTTCTCCTCCTATAAATCCATCCTCTTATTTTTACTTTTTCTCCTTCTTTTTTGGATAATGCCTCATCTATTTTGCAATAATCCATTGTGTGAAAAATGCTATCATAATAAAAAACTTGCCATTGTTTTTCCAATTACCCATAATATGCTTTTTCATATATTTCTTTTATTTCTTCTTTACTTGCTTTAACTGGATTGAATTTCATTAAGTTATCGAGAGCAGCTTCTTTAGAAATAAATTCAAGCATGTTATTAAATTCTTCTTCTCTTATATAATCCTCCAATTTTTTAATGCCTATTTTCTTTTTCAATTCTCTTATAGCTTCTATCAATTCGTCATTTTTAAGATGCAATTCATTTGCTATTTCATCATATCTTTTCCTCGCATATTCATCTTTCATATTGTATTCAATAACATAGTCAATTAAAATTGCATTTAATAAGCCATGGGATAAGCCAGACATACCAAGCTTATGAGACATTGCATGACACAATCCAACACGAGCATTTAAAATAGCTATTCCAGCCATGCATGAAGCATAATGCATGATTTCTCTCGCACTGCTATTTCCTTTTACAGAATCATATAAATTGTGAAAAATTTTTTTTGCAGACATTATTGCAAATGCATCTGAAAAAGGAGAAGCAAATTTTGAAACATAGGCTTCTATTGCATGGGTTAATGCATCCATTCCAGTATTTGCAGCAAGCCTGCTATTCATTTTCTCTGGCAATCTTGCATCCAAAAATGCATATTCTGGTATAAGATAATCAGCAACAATGCTATATTTAATTCCATATTCATTTTTCAATACGCTCGCTCCTGTAACCTCGCTCCCGCTTCCACTGGTGGAAGGAATGGCAATCAATTTTGCATTTTTGTAGTGATAAAGGCTTGCCTTTGCTGTATCGATAACACTCCCCCCACCTATTGCAATGATTATGTCAGCATTTTCTTTATCCAATATTTTTACATAATTTTCAATATTTTTTTCATCTGGTTCTGGCTTTATATTTTTAATCAATGCATAAGGCATTTTTATATGTTCTAATACTTCATCAAGAAAGCCATATTTTTCCATGGAATTTGAAGAAAATATAACTGCCTTTTTTCCTTCTATGGCATCTAATTTGCTTAAACATCCTTTCCCAAATAAAATTTTTGTTTTTAACTTAAACATTTTATCATCAAACTTGGATCAGCCAATAAAATCCATTCTTCTGCAACAAAATAATTTATAGGTATAGAACCGAGCATATATGGGATATTATTCAGGTAATCTATTATTGCATCATAAAACATTTCTCCAAGATAGGTAGCATTATCATAATTTTTGAATATATGTGTTGTCATATAGCCATTCATACTTTCATCGCACTGGCTACCCGGTATAAGCACTCCAAAAGTTGTTAGAGCCATGGATGCAATGCCAGCCTCCTTTACAATATCCCATGCTATGCATTCTTCATCTATTTTACCACATAAACAGGCATCAAAGACATATATTGCTTCATCACCTTTATTCAATTTTTTAATGTCATCCATGGTAAATCCTTGTTCTGGAACCCATTTATATATCCTCCATGGCGGATGCGTCGCCCATGAGCCTGGCAAGCCATGGCCTGAAAAAACAACAAAGCCGGCGCCATCATCTATCTTTTTTATTATATTCTCATCAGTAAGTTTGTTATTGAAATTCTTTGCATACAGTTTTATTGGATTGAATCCGTCCATATAATTGGCTATCCTATCGCAGGTTTGTTCCCCTTCAAATGATATTCTGCTCCCGATTACATGAAACATCAAATCTTTCCACCATGGATGTGTGTCACCACCAACCAGCACCAAATTTTTGAACCATGGTTTGGGTTTAGATGCATTTTCATATTCCACAATTTTGTTCACCATTGTTTTTACTTCCATAACATTTCTGCATGCAAGTCTTCCGACATAAACATCAGGATATAAATCCAGAATATCTTTTCCATGAAAACTCCATTCTGCAAATTTTCCATTTCCATTGCTATCCCAGTCATCAAAAACAATGTTTCCATTCTCATATTTATAAATGTCGGCAAAATATAAATCACTGAGATAACTTGCTTCCCATTTTGAATTATCATCCAAATGGCTATAGCGAACTGGCACCCACCATTTTTCATTCAATATACCACCATGTCTTCCTCCTACAAGCATAACATATTTTATGCCCCACTGCTCTATTGCATCTTTGATACAATATTTCACTTTTTCAGCATTGTCACGGCCATTGTAAGATGAATAAATGTCCTCGACGGTCATCAAAATTGTTTTTATTCCATGCTGTTCTTTTTCATTCACCAATGGTTGCAATGCATTCAA
>JAGGSX010000166.1 GCA_021158865.1 Thermoplasmata archaeon | reverse complement strand
GTAATTTTAATAGGAATAATAGCATCGATATCTTTTCTATTATGTTCTCCATTTATTGCATGGTTTTTTATCTGGTGGTTATTCATAATAATCTTTCCTATTGGTAGGTTTTTCCTCCATAGATATAAAAATTTTAAAAAGGGTTTAGAAGGAGAGAATATGGTTGCAACCACCCTCAAACAATTAAGTGATGAGTATTATTTGATAAATGATATCAAATTTCCAGACAGTTATGGGAATATCGATCACATTGTTCTTGGGCCAAATGGAATATTTGTAATAGAAACGAAGAACTATACTGGAGAAATAATATGCAATGGTGATAAATGGATAAGAAGATATACAAATGGTTGGAGTTATGAAAATTATGATATAGGTAGTCCAAGCAAACAAGTGAAAAGAAATGCATGGAAAATTAAGGAATTAATAGAAATGGCAAAAATTTTGGATAAACCGATATGGGTAGAAGGAATTGTTGTATTTACAAATCCAGATGTTGATTTAAATATAGAAGCTCCTACTGTTCCGATTCTAAAACTCGATGAGTTATATTATTACATTAAAAACAAAGGTATGGAGATTAAATTTTCTCGTGAAGAAATAAAAAAAATTGGAAAAATAATTTTGGATAATGCAACGTAACATATCAAATCTTGTTATCCTTCATTTTTTCTTCTTTCTTCATTGGCAAGAATATGAGCTTGTCTTATTGGCTCTGGAATGGTGTATTTCATATAATTTTTTGTTATTTTGCATGCAGTGGCGACGCTTATTTTATTCCCCGGCGAGACATAAATTTTATTGATTTTTCTTCCAACTTTTTTATTTCCTATAAAAATATCATTCTGTTTTATATTTCCAATCAACAATTTTTTTGCAATTCCTATTGTAGGCAGTTCATTTAAAACACCAAAATGGCTGGCGAGACCAAAGAAACGAGGATGCAACAATCCATTTCCATCTATCATTGCAATGCTTGGCTTCTCTCCTTTTATCAATTTCTGCAGAATTGGCAATTCACGAAATGCAAAATAAGTCGGAATATAAGGAAATTCTATTTCTGCCTTAACAACTTTCTTTTTTATTATTCTGCTTCCATCAAATTCAATGTATGCACCGTAAGCATATTTTCCATAAGAAACATCCATACCTGCTATTGTTTTCAAATCAAAATTATCTTCTAATGTTAGCTTTTCCTTCAATTTTTCCTGCTCTTCTCTAAGCTTCTTTAAAGGATAACTTGTTTTAAAATCTTTGAATAAGTATTTTTTTAAATCAATCTTTTTATTTATTATTTCAATTCCATCTCTTTTAAGCATTTCAACCTTTTTTTCTATGCCATGGGCGTAGCCGCCTACGCCGCCATCAGAATATATTACACGATAACATGGCACATCTTCATAAGGATTTTCGTTAAGCATTCTTCCCACTGCTCGTGAAGCAATTATATCACCCAAAGCTTTTGCTATTTCCCCATAAGTAGACACCATTCCTTTTGGAATTTGCTTCGTTAATCTATAAGTTTCTTCATATAAGTTCATTTCTTTAAATATTCTGCAACTCTTTTAAACCCTTCTTTTATCACATGGATATTTTCAACAAGAGGCCCATAACTTATTCTGACTGCCTGTTTCAAGCTATCTCCAAATCCCTCACCAGGTATAAAAAGAACGCCTGTGTTCTTCAAAACTCTTTTAACAAATTCATTTCCATCTTCCATAACTTTCATAAGAGTATAAAGCCCTCCCTGTGGTTCCAAGCAGGGCATATCCATATATTCTTCTATTGCATTTACTGTAACCTCAGCAGCATTTTTGTAGGCATTTCTAACTTCATCTAAATATTTCTTAATGCTCCCGTCTTTTAAGCCAGATTCAATATACTCTGTTAGAGCCATCTGATGCAGACTATCTGGGCATAAAATACTGCATTGCTGGGCCCTTTCCATCGCATTTATTATCTCAACATTTGCAATAACCCATCCAAGGCGGCGCCCCAGCCCGCGGCCCCATTTTGAATTACTATAAACTCCTATGAAATGGGGTTTATCCTCAGGATTCCATGAGAAATATGCTGGAATTTTTCCAAAAACCTGCGTTTTGTAAGCATAATCCAAAATCATGAAAGAATCATTGTCATAACAAACGTCAGATATTGTTTCAACAAATTCTTCTGGAAAAATTTGTGAGGAAGGATTATCGGGAGATGGAAAAAGAACTATCTTTGGCTTTTCTTTTTCATAAATTTCCTTAAATTTTTCTGATAACGTATCTGCACTTTCATATTGCCAGATTTCCTCATCAAGAACTTTCAATCTTATAATTTTTGCATTTTTCAGAGCCATCTTTATCTGCCCTGGATAATTTGCATAAGTCGGGTCAAAAAGAAGAATGGTGTCATTATCATTGGCAAGGGTTATAAATAAATCATAGGTAAGTTGCGTAGAAGATTGCCCAATTATAACATTTTCTTCTTTTGCATTCACATTAAATAATTTTTTCTCAAAATTTGCAAGAATGCGCCTTGCATCGTCAAAACCAAGCGTTGGGCTATATCCACCAGCATGATAAAATTTTTGTCCATCACCTGCTATCTCCATATATTTTTTTCTTAAAGACTCTGGAGAATGATGCCCGACCCAGCCGCCGCCATAGGATATAACTTCATCTGGATTAAGCCCCATATTTATTATATTTTTCTTGCTTGCCATCTTCATTATTTGTCTTATTGGAGATGGAGTTTGCATCATTTCCTCAATAAGATTTGATAATTGCATGCTTGTTATATAAATTCAAAATATAAAATTAGCTAAAGGCTCCTTTAAAAATCATTACCAATGCCAATATTATAAGAAGCAATGAAAAAGCACTTTTCAAATCTTTAGATTTTATTTTCTTAGCCAGCTTGGCTCCAAATTGAGCGCCAATTACTATAGCAGGCGCAAACAAAACAAGCCATATAAATTCAACGTTTCCGAGAAAATAATGTTTGAATGCAGATGCCATAGATGTAAAAAATATTGAAAAGCTGGATGTTGCTACTGCAACGTGGATAGGCAATCCAAGATAAGCTAAAAATGGAACATTTATTATTCCTCCTCCAATGCCAAGCAATCCAGATATTATCCCTGATAAAAATCCACCAAATGGGATTATCCAATGCTTCAATTTTTTTTCTCTCCACACTTCCTGCTTCATCATTCTAAATGCAACAAATAATAGAACGATTCCAAATATTATTTTCAAAATGCCAGCTTGTATATACATTGTCAAACATGCCCCTATATATGCTCCAATTATAGAAGGAATGACTATTAAAATGCCAGCCTTATAATTTATTTTCTCTTGTTTTCTATATTCTATAATAGCAGAAAGAGATGAAAAAATAATGATAGCAGATGATGTTCCAATTGCATGATGAACTGGCAACCCAAGCAAAGTGAGCGTTGGAACTATTAGAAAACCGCCACCAAGCCCGAATAAAGAAGCAAGTATGCCAATGATTATGGCAATTGAAAAATAAATTATATAGATTAAGACAGCCATCTCCAAGAAATTATGGACTATAAATAAATATTTCTATGATAGATGAATTTTAAAAATAATGCTAATATTATTTATATTTTAAATGATATACAATTATGAAAATGCATCTGCAATTAATTTTTGCAGTGGCAGGTGTATGCATC
>JAGGSX010000143.1 GCA_021158865.1 Thermoplasmata archaeon | reverse complement strand
CTATTATATAAACAAGCTTGTTTTCTTTACCAAGTTTTTTAATTAATGTAATAACATCTCTCCTCTTCCATATTTCATTTCCTCTCATAGCTTTTCCTCTTTTGAGCCTTACTATTGGATATTTTTCCATCTCTTTTTATATAAAAGGAGAATTAAAAACTTTTTATAGCCTCTAAATATTTACGAAAGATGAGTTTAAAAAATATAAAGGGAATAGGTAGCTTATATGAGAAAAAACTAAATGATGCTGGAATAAAAAGTATTGAAGAACTTGCATTGGCTGATGCTGAAAAATTGGCTGAAGAGAGCGGCATATCAATACAAAAAATTAAAAAATGGAAAGAAGAAGCAAAAACAATCATAGGAATAAAAAAAGCAGAAATTGCAGAAGATATATCAAAAATTTCATTCATTGAAATTAGGAGAGAAGGGGCAAAAGTAAAAATTAAAGAAGCATGGCATTCCGCTCCAGTATATAGAGGAAAATTCAATGAAATAAAAGAAATGGCAGAGAAGGATAAAATAGCTGTTTATTTAAATAAAAATGCAATGTTGTGGTTTAATGGAAATTGGTATAAAAACATACCATTTAAAGATAAAACAAAAAGTTTATTTTCATGGCTGAGGAGGAGAAATGATTAGAATAAGGTGGCATGGTCATTCCTGTTTTGAAATCTCTAATGGAAAAAACCTTGTCATAGACCCCCACGACGGTGCATCAATAGGAATTGCTCCTCCAAAAACAAAAGCAGATATTGTTGCCATAACCCATGAACATTTTGATCATAATAAGGCAAGGATTGTCGAAAAGGAAAATACAATCGTTGTAAGAGGAGGAAACAAAATTATAGATGGCATAGAAATACAATCTTTCAAAGCTTTTCATGATAAAGAAAAAGGGGAAAAAAGAGGAGAAATAAATATATACAAAATAAAATACGATTTTTTGACTTTATGTCATTTAAGCGATTTAGGTCATTTACTTGATGATGAAACAATAAAAAAAATCGGAGCTATAGATATCCTTTTCATTCCAGTTGGAGGTGTATTTACAATAGATGCGGAAGATGCCTGTGAGTTATGTAAAAGGATGGATACAAAAATCATAGTTCCAATGCATTATAAAATAGAGGGTTTATCTCTCCCTATCGAAAGGATTGATAAATTTATTGAAATTGCCAGAAAATTTTATCCAATAAGACATGTTGCAAATGAAATTGAAATAGAAAAGGAAGACATAGGGGAAGAAAAAGAAGTATGGGTATTTAGCCTATAATTTCATCAACTTTTTTTTCAATTTCATTCTTACTTTTTATTTCTTTTATATCAATTATTTCATATTTTCCAAAACTTTTGATGCCATCTACATATCCTTCAATCTTTTTTATATCTACTTTCTCCACAATCTCATTTCCTTCTTTAAATATCAACTTTATCTTACAATTTGGACAGGTTCCAACAACTTCGTTTCCAACTATGAATTCATGTCCACAATTTGGACAAACAACGAGAGGCATAATTCAATATGCAATGAAATTATTTATTTTTTCCCTACATCAATTTTTTATTTTATAAAGATATTCATATATGGAATTTAAAATTGAATATGTGAAGGCAAGGCAAATTTTGGACTCGAGAGGAAATCCAACCATAGAGGTGGAGGTAAAAACAAAAAATGCGATTGGGATAGCTTCTGCTCCATCTGGGAAATCAAGAGGAAAAAATGAGGCTGTTGAACTGAGAGGAGGAAAATCATTCCATGGAAAAAGTGTTGAGCCAGCCATAGAAAATGTAAATAAAATAATCTCTCACGCTTTAATTGGGATGGATGTGAGAGAACAGGAAGAAATAGATAAAAAAATGATTGCTATAGATGGAACAAAAAATAAAGCTTTACTCGGTGCAAATGCATGCATTGCAACCTCAATGGCTGTTAGCAGGTGCGCCGCCAATGCCTTAAAAAAGCCATTATATCTTTATTTGAATGAGAAAGCTAAATTGCTTCCAATACCTTTTATGAATGTGATAAATGGAGGCGTGCATGCTGGTAATGAACTTGCGATACAGGAGCATCTGATTGCACCAGTGAAAGCAAAAAGTTTTAGGAATGCTGTTGAAATGGCTTGCGAAACTTATTATAGCCTTAGGGAAATAATTTCATCAAAATATGGAAAAAATGCTACAAATGTTGGTGATGAAGGTGGTTTTGCCCCTCCATTGAAAGATAGCTTCGATGCCTTAGAAACAATGATGAAAGCCGTGGAAGAAAATGGATATGAAAACGAAATTATGCTTGCCATAGATTCTGCAGCCAGCAATTTTTATAAAAATGGGCACTACTTTTTAAATAAAAAAATGGATTCTGGAGAATTGATTGATTATTATGTGGAAATGTCTAAAGTTTATCCAATAATTTCAATAGAAGATGGATTCCATGAAGAAGATTGGGAAGCTTTTGCAGAACTTACAAAAAAAATTGGCAAAAAAGTGCAGATACTTGGCGATGACATATTTGTTACAAATTCAAAAAGGCTCAAAGAGGGTATAAAAAGAAATGCATGCAATGCTCTACTTTTAAAACCAAATCAAATTGGCACACTAACAGAAGCAATAGAAGTAGCCAAAATTTGCAAGAAAAATAGTTATGGAATAATGATATCCCACCGCTCTGGAGAAACATGTGATGATTTCATAGCTGACTTATCGGTGGCTTTAGAAACAGGGCAGATAAAGTCGGGGGCGCCGGCGAGAGGCGAAAGAGTGGCAAAATATAATAGGCTTATGAGAATAGAAGAAGAAATTGGGGGAGAATATGGTGGGAAAAAATGGAATAAATATGGCTTAAAAATTTGAAATAATTTATAAATAAGATATGCTTAGCTTAATATGGCTGTAATGCTTGTTATTGAAGATGAAGAGCCGATACAGGAATTAATAAAGGAATATTTAGCTCCATTAAAACTTGAAATATATCAGGCTTATTCTGGGGAGGAGGGAGTCGACTTGTATAAAACTTTAATGAAAAAGAAAAAAAAGCCTGATATTGTAATAATGGATTTAAAATTGCCAGGCATAGATGGAGTGGAAGCAACAAAAAGAATAATGGAGATTGACCCAAAAGCAAAAATATATGGATTTACAGCTTATTTTGGAACTGAATGGGCAAAAGAATTGGAGAGAGCTGGAGCAAAAGGAGTTATAGCGCGCCCTGTTGGATTTGATGGATTTAGAGACATTGTGAAAGATTTATTACTCAGGCTCTCTCGCAAACCATAGCTCATCAGGTAATTCATCATAAACTTCTGCTGTATCTCTTTCCTTCCTTTCTTCTATCTTCCTTTTCTCTTCTTTATACCTCAAAATCATATCCTTGTTTAAATACCAGTAATGTGTTCTCCAGCTTCTTCCATCATATATTGTTGTTTCCTCTCTTTCTGTAACGAGCATTCCCTCTTCTTCCAGTATATAAAAAAGTTGCCTATCCTCGGGCTCAAGAATATTATCTATAATTCTATCCTCAAATCCAAATAAATCCATTATAAAATTTGCATCCTTCATTGCAGCTTCTATATCAATATCAACTCTTGCTGCTATTGCTGTAGCCAAATCTTCTAAAGTTATGACCATAATATTATTTTGCAAGTTCAATATAAATAAGTTTCTATTTTGATGGGTTTGTCGATTTAAT
>JAGGSX010000190.1 GCA_021158865.1 Thermoplasmata archaeon | reverse complement strand
GGGTTTGGGTTTTTGTATGATTTGTTTATATTGTAGGTGCAAGATGCGTGGTTGTAATTAAAGGATTGTTATCTGCTTTTCTATTTGTATACTGGGCTCCAAATGGAGGGTTCATTATAACAACATCTCCTTTTTCATAAAAATTTTCTATATCCATTGAAAAAAATTCAATTTTTGCTTCAAATTTTTCTGCTTCTTTTTTTGCAATTCTAATTAAATTTTTATCTATATCTATGCCAATAACTTTTTTTGCATTTAATAAAGCTGCTCCTATTGAAAATATACCTGTTCCGCATCCCAAGTCAATAACAAATTTTCCAGCAACATCTCCTTTATAATAAGCCTTCCATAATATATCTGATGCTATTGATGCAGGCGTGATATACTGCTCTAAATTTGCTTTGGTTTTTGCTGGGCTTGCAATTTTCTGTAGCATGATTTCAAGTTCTTTCTTTTTCACAATGATATGAAGAATATACAATAAATTTATTATGTCTTTGTTTATAAAAAATTAATGCAGAAAGTTGGGGTAACAAATCTTCTATTGCATCATGGGAAAGCACCAAAATGGCTTTATATTAGAATGGTGAAACTTGCAGATGCAATAACTGGTGTAATAATTGAAGAGTATGGAGAAAAAAAATTTTTGGAGCTTTTATCAAATCCCTACTGGTTTCAAAGCCTTGCATGCGTGTTGGGATATGACTGGCATAGCTCTGGCACAACAACTGTTACAACAGCAGCTTTGAAAGATGCAATAGAAAAATATGGAATAGCGGTTGCTGGAGGAAAAGGAATGGCAAGGAAAATACCTGATGAGATAGAAAAAAAAGCCATGAAAATGGGAGTAGACAGCGAAAAAATAAAGTATGCAAGCAGGATGGCTGCGAAAGTCGACAGCGCCGCCCTCCAGGATGGATATAATTTATACCATCATGCAATTTTTTTCAATAAGGATGGAAATTGGGTTGTTGTGCAACAGGGCATGAATACCCAAAATAAATATGCACGCCGTTATCACTGGATGTGGGATGTAAAAGATTTTGTTGAAGAACCACATGCAGCCATTGTAGGAAAAAGAGGGATTGCTTTGAATATGGTAGCGAAGGAAAGCAAAGAAGCAAGAAAAATCAGTGTTGATTTAATAAAAGAAAAACCCACCAAGCTTGAAAGACATTTCAAAGCCATAAAACCAAAACAGCAAACTTTAGATGGAAAAATTGCGGTGTTAAACATGCCTCGCCACATCAACTGGAATGCTTTAAAAAATGCCTATGAAATACAGCCTTCCAGCTATGAAGAAATGCTTTCTATCAAAGGAATAGGAGCAGCAACGGTCAGAGCTTTAGCATATATATCAGAATTAATTTATGGAAGTGAATTATCATGGCGTGACCCTGTTAAATTTTCATTTGCTGTAGGAGGCAAGGATGGTGTTCCATATCCTGTTGATAAGCGTGCGATGGATGAAGCAACATATATACTTAAATCCGGACTTGAAGAAGCAAAAATTGGAAAGAATGAAAAAATGAAAGCGATAAAGAGGCTCAAAGAAATTCTTCGATAAAAATTTATACTCATTCTTGATATTGCTTTATGAAAAAATTGTTTGCTTTCTCTGTTATGGCAATTCTGTTTCTTCCATGCATTTCTTCTTCAAATGATAGCCAGCCTTCAAATCAAACTTCCACAATTTTATTCTTTTCTGCAGTTAAAACAAATGGGACGGGATATGCATTGCCAACTAAAATGCATTTTATAATGCCTTCTGCTGGAAGATGGGTAATATGGAGTTATGAAAACGGAACGACAACAGCAAGATATTTAACAAACCCACATACCATAGAAGGAAAGCAGATTGGCATAGCATACGTTATCTTTGGTGGATGGAGTGCTCCAACTCTTCTAAATCAACCCGGTAAAATAGAAGCAAACATGCTTGTCCTGATTGGATTTGTAATGCCAATGCAATAAATTCATAATTTTTCTCGAACAAGCCAGAAATACTTAAATATCGGAAATACAATCTAAAAAATAGGTGGAAAGTTGAAAAAATTTGTTTATGTGGTAACAGCTATTATGATTGTGAGTATCTTTAGTGGAATAAATTGGACAAAAGCCACAGATAATTTACATCGATATAGCGGATGGTATTATAAGCCGAGTAACTATAGTGAGCTTGTTTCTTGGTATCAATCTCTGGAAGCAGATTATCCAAATTATATTGAAGTTTTTAAGGCAAATGAACTATATGGAACTGGAACAATCACAGGTGGATATGATGACTACTATGTAAGAATAACAAATGAAAGCAATGGATTTCATAAGCCAGAAGTTTTGTTTCTTGGAAGTCCCCACGGAGATGAAACAGCAGGAACAATTGGAATGTACTGGTTTGCAGATTGGATGATGAGACATGCATTTGAGCCAGAGTATATGGATTCCTTAAGTAAATGGCTTCGCTGGTTGCTTGACCACAGGGAAATCTATTTTGAAATAAGTCATAACCCCTATGGCTTTGACCACAACCAGAGATATGATGGAAATGGGTGGGATCTCAATAGAGAGGCAGATTATGATGGACCTGGCAGCCCCACCGGCGGGCTGTGGGAGAGCGTGAATGGGAAAACGCTTCGTTGCTTCATTCACAACCATACCATTAGGGTAGGATGTGATTTTCATGGCGGAACAAGAATGCTTCTTTACCCATGGGCAGATACACATCCTTCAGTTATTGGTGTAAGTCCTGTGAGTGGAAATTCATATACAAATGCTCCACCAGATTTTTATTTTTATGATGCTGAAGCATTGAGATGTGGGCAGTTTATAGGTAATCTCGTGGGAGATGGTTATTTTAACGCAAACAATATCGGAACAATTGGAGAACTGATATGGTATCCAGTTAAAGGAGGGATAGCTCCTTGGGCTTATGGAGCGGATGTTGAAAAGAATCCAGTGGAAGATCCGTATGTGAATGATGAATTATTTGGTAATTATTATGGGTCTGGCATACTCTGGATATCTCCTGAAATGTCATATATAAAAAATCCTCCAGAAAGTAATTTTGGAAATGATAGCTATCCTGGTTATGGAATGGAAGTAAGGAGATTTATACTCCACCAAGTAGATATTGCCCAACCATACATAAGATGGATGCCTGGCACCATTGAAAATGATACCATAATTTATATCAATCAGACGGCAACATTCAAATGGACGGTAAATGGATGCATGGTAGTTGAGCATACATATCTCCAGTATGGAACAGACCCAAATCCAATAAACAACTCAATTTATTTTACATCAGACCACAATGAATACGCTGGAGAATATACTGGTGGAACTGGATGGGATAATGCAAGCGATGGCCTTATAGACGGAACCGTATATGTGGAAAATATAACCTTTGATTCGCCAGGCACATATTACTTTGTTGCAAAAGCCCAAGTTGACCAGATATATAAAAATACACTTGCTCCTTCAGAATATGGAACAAATCATCCATATTTGAGATTGATAAAAGAAAGAGTGAATAATTCATATCATGAAGAAATAAATGGAACCGATGGATTAGAAGTTATAGATGGGCATTTATGGTGGTATAGCCCAATTATAAAAGTAACAGTTATTGAACCAGCAATAGTGGCAAATATTAGCCTTTACAAAGGATGGAATTTTGTTACAATAGCTTGCGAGAACAATTATACAGCATCTTCTTTATATAAT
>JAGGSX010000100.1 GCA_021158865.1 Thermoplasmata archaeon | reverse complement strand
AAAATAATTCCAAAAAATAAAATAATCTGATGACATATAATTTCATGATTTGCCCTCTGGATTTTCGTTATGGAAGAGATGAGATAAAAAAAATATTCAGTGAGGAAAGCAGACTTGCTTATTGGCTTATGGTAGAGGGAAAGCTTGCAGAAGCTCATGCATATGTAGGAAACATTTCTAAAGAAGCAGCAGAAGAGATAAAATCAAAAGCAAATTTGAATTATGTTAAGTTAAGTAGGGTTAAAAAAATTGAAAAGGAAATACATCATGATGTCATGGCTATGGTCAAGGCATTGGCTGAACAATGTAAATATGGTAAATATGTTCATCTCGGAGCCACATCTTATGACATAGTTGACACTTCAAATGCATTACAAATTAAAGATGCACTAAAAATAATAAAAAAGCAACTCATTGAATTGGATAAAATATTGATAAACCTTGCGAGAAAATATAGAGATGTAATAATGATTGGAAGAACACATGGACAGCATGCTTTACCAATAACATTTGGCTTCAAAATGGCAGTTTTTGCTTCTGAAATCCATCGCCACATAAAAAGGCTTGAAAATGTTGAAAAAATTATAGCAGTCGGCAAAATATCGGGGGCTGTGGGAAGTGGCGCCGCCTTTGGCGGGAAGTTTTTTGAAATTCAATCTTTTATCATGAAAGAACTTGGCTTGGGTGTAGAGATGCCAGCGACACAGATTGTTGGGAGAGACCGTTATATTGATTTATTTTCATTTCTTGCAAATCTTGCTTCCAGTTTGGAAAAATTTGCGACCGAGATAAGAAATTTGCAGAGGAGTGAGATTGGTGAGGTAGAAGAATTTTTTGAAGAAAAGCAGGTGGGCTCTTCGACCATGCCCCATAAAAGAAATCCAATAACATGCGAACAGATATGCGGTCTTGCAAGGATTATAAGGAGCAATGTGATTCCAGCGTGGGAAAATGCAATTCAATGGCATGAAAGAGATTTGTGCAATTCCTCAAGTGAGAGATTCATGATTCCTCATAGCCTTGTGCTCACAGACTGGATTTTATATCAGTCAATAAAAGTTTTTTCAAATCTCAAAATTTATCCAGAAAGGATGAAGGAGAATATACAAATCAGCAAGGGCTTGCCAATGGCAGAAGCTGTTATGATTGCAATGGTCGAAAAAGGAATGAGCAGGCAGGAGGCGCATGAATTGTTGAGAAAATATTCAATGGAAGCAAGAGAAAAAAATATTCATCTGAAAGAAATTCTGGCAAGAGGGGGATGGAAGGAAAAATTGAATTTAGATGAGCTTTTCAATCCAGAAAATTATATTGGAAAGGCGAAGGAAATTGTAGATATTGTAACAGATAGATTATCTAAAGAATTGGAAGGGATTGAGATTTAATTTATTTATCATCTCAAGTATTTTATCATTTCCTTTTATCTCAAAATTGTTCATAAAAAATGAGATACCAGTAAGCATATAACCTTGAGAAAAAAGTCCATGAGAAAATTTGTTTACTCCATCAGTATCTATCAGTCCAGCCATTCCCATAACAGTTGCAGATGCCTGAGAAAATTTGTTTGCATTATATACATCGTTTCCAATAAAATCTATAAGAGCGGCAAAACCCATATTCCCAGCATATCCCTGAGAATAATCTCCTGCTCCATAATAATCATCTCCTGCAAAATTTATAAGTAAAGAAATTGTCTGCTTTCCTATCATGCCTCCTGAAGCAAAAGCTTGTGAATTTTTATTAGCAAAAAATTTATCATCTCCAGAAAAATCTAAAAGTATTGAAATGCCATCTATACTACTTGCCTGTGAATACTCATCAGCGCTGTAAAAGTCATCTCCTTCAAAATCTATGAGAATTGATTTTCCATTTGAAGAAAAACATTGTGTGAAATTTTTTCCTTTATAACTGTCATTTCCTTCCATATCTAAAAGAAATGAGGTCCCATTCTCATAAGATGAACATATCTCTCCGTTATAAAAATCATCTCCACCTAAATCAATTAATGACGAGAAACCATTGTAAGAATAACAAGCGTTGTTATATTCATCACTTCCATTTTCATCAATTAAAAAGTTGCTTCCATTTACTGCTTTAATGTCCGTATATTCATCATTCCCTTTTATATCAAGAATAAATGAATTATTCATTTCATTATATGTATCATTTCCTCCAAAATCTATCATAAAAATACGGCTGCAATTATAAAAGTCATCCATTGAGCTTCCAAATATTATTTTTTCATAGTTATCCATCTTTGTTTCATTCATTTTATATTTCTGTAAGATGGGCAATGCCGTCCTTATTGCATTCAATAAAGATAAAAATGAATCTAAATTGTTGTTTTCAATAAAATTTGTATAGCTGTAAAGAATCAATGCTATCGCTTCTTTAACATTTTCAGGCATTCCAAGATTCTCTATAAAGTTATTGACAGAAGTTTCATTCCATTTTATATTGTTTTCTTCATAAAATTTAATTATTGCATCTTTCAGCCAGTTTTCATTAATATTTCCTGTCGATATGATTAAATCCCTCGTTACATTCCCTTTCATGAATAAATTTTCTTCAGATATTTTCCTTTCTAAAGAATTTAAAAAGCCTGCTATATCTCTCCTTGAAGGGAGTTTTTCTATCGAAATATTCACATCTTTAGAATGAAGAGGAGGAGCAAGGAGCATTAATGTTACTAAAGCAATGAATAATATCTTTTTCACTCTTCTTAAATTGCCTTCTATATATATTTTTTATGAAAGCATATTTTCAATCATCCATCTTGCTGTAAGCCTTACTGCTTCTGCGCTGCTGTAATGCGGCTCCCATCCCATGCTTTTTAATTTTTCTATCGAAAGTTTCATTATTTTAACATCTCCCTTCCATCCTCTCCCATCTATTCCTCCTGTAAAAATGTATTCTGGCTTCAGTTTCATTTCTTCTGAAATAATATCCGCTATTTTTTTTACATCAACCCAATCTTCGGAGCCAATATTGAATATTTCTACCTTATTTTTTGTCTTCAATCCAAAAAGCATGGCATTTATGCAATCATCTATATAAAGGTAAGATTTTTTCTGTCTTCCGTCTCCTAAAATCTCAAGTTTTTTTGAATTGCGAGCCAATTTATTTATAAAATCATATATTACTCCATGTGTGCTTCTTGGACCAACAACATTTGCAAATCTATATATTATTGCATCAATATCAAATGTATGGGAATATGCAGATATGAGCCCCTCCGCCGCCAGCTTCGACGCCCCATATAATGATATTGGAATCAATGGTCCATAATTTTCAGGGGTTGGGATTGTGCTTGCCTCTCCATATACTGTTGATGATGATGTGAAAACAATTTTATTTATTCCAGCAATTCTCATTTCTTCGAGAAGATTATATGTTGCTACTATGTTCTGCTGAAAATGCACATTTGTATTGGTGATGCCAAGCCTTACATCAGGATTTGCAGCAAGATGGAATACAATATCAACATTTTTTAATGCTTTTTTTATTTCCTTCCTATTCAACAAATCTCCTTCAATTAATTCTATTTTATCCATATTGTGTTCTATAAATTTTCTTTGCCCTGAAGAAAAATTATCAAAGCATATTACATCATTTTCTTTAACCAACGCATCTATAAGATGACTTCCAATGAAGCCAGCTCCTCCTGTTACCAATGCTTTCATACAAGAAAATAACATAATGGGTATAAATACATGAGCCCTTTCTT
>JAGGSX010000005.1 GCA_021158865.1 Thermoplasmata archaeon | reverse complement strand
ATTGCAAGTTTTTAAATTTACACAAATAAAGGGACGGTACCTGTATAACCTTGTATTTTTATGGATTGATATTATGACAATTTGGGGGTTAAATATAGTGCAATTTTTCGGGGATTATATGTAATTGTTAAAGAACATCATAATAATCTAATTTGATATTTTAACCAAGGGGAAATGACATTTGTTAAATTATTTGGTGGCATGGGCAGTACTGGTAGGTGGTTTAGTGACACTTTTCTCTTTTGCTGAAAAAGTGGCAAAACCTGAAGTAAAAAGGGCCATAGCAAACTGGCTGCAGAACCTTCAAATAGGAGTACCTCTCTCGAATTGGCCAGCACAGTTTGCGGCGATGTTCGATGGTATATTCGGAGAACATCATTTTTCATGGCGATGCTTTTGGCGATCTTGCGTTACTTCAATCTTATCTCTAGTAGTTATAATAATTATATTAAAAAGCTTGCGTTCAGAATCTGTTCACAAAGAAGATATAGGATTAGTTGGGGCTTTCTTATTGTGGGGCTCATTTAATCTCATACCAGATTATTTTTCTCTTCTCGAAAGCCGATACATAATTTACTGGATGAGTAAAAAATATTCTATAAGTAGAGTCCTAACTCTCCTTGTATTAGATTTCATTACCACTATTATAATTTGGCATACTTGGTTTTCCACACATATGATAATTGTGATGTCCCTTTATAAAAAGAAATTAGCACCGGAATTAGGGCTATTTTGGATAAAGAGTTTTTGGGGAGCGCTCTCTTGGCTCTTTTTCGGTACAATCAACCAAAAAGATACCTTTGAATTATTTGCAACCGCACAATTTTATTCTACCTTTTTTACTTCAGTGTGGATATGGCTTTACGTGTGTTCAGGCTTAGTTGTTAAGTTGTTAAATAAAATTGGCGTAGGTTTAAATCTCTTTAAGGGCATTTTAAACATTGAGAAACACCCAATACGCTCTATCGGCTTTTTCACATGTCTGATAGTTACTATTTTATTTTTAATTGGGGTGCCGTTTGCCCTAAGCTAGCTTCATGGAATCCTAAGCAAAAGAGGGGATAGGTCTCAATCGCCTATTTAATATTGACAAAAATAAGAAGTATCCTGCAACAGCCGATAACATGGGACTTGTCAAAATACCCTCATCCCAGCCTTCCTTTGTTTTAGGCAATCTTTTTAATAAATTACTGAAAAAACAATTTTATTGCTTTTTGTGGTAATATGCTATAAATTTGTGCTGACATGATTTAAAAAGCTTCGTTTCACTCTGTCCAAATTCGCCTGCGGCGGACTTCTTTCACTTCAGAAACCTTAACACAGCCTTTCCTTGCTTTTTTGCCAAAGTTACAGTAATCACAAATTCACTATTCATACATAAAACATACAGTGAAGGTTGCTTAGTAAAAGTTACAGTAATTATTCCATAAGACTATGACAAATTCTAGGTTAAATATGAAGTGGAAGTTTTTGGAAGATTATGGTAGTATAATTGTCAATAGGAATTGAAAAAAATGAATTATAGGGGGATATTCAATACAGAAAGCAAAAAGCAAATGATTCATGTAACTGAAATAATCTCTATATTTCAGGACTTAATCTTATTTTCTGCCCCCAAAAAAAGAAGAAAAGAAAGAACAATAGTTAGCGTCACTGAAGTACTTTCTCCATTTTATAGGTTAGAACATTTTTCTCGTAAAAGTCTTGATTTGGCACAAAGAGATAAAAAGTATCTAAAAATATGTATTGGAATTGCTAAAAATTTATGGATACCTGTTGAAGACCAATATCGTGGCTATATTTCAAGTTTTAAATTTTGGTTTTCCAGCCAAGCCAAAAAAGTACTTTTAGGAGGAGAGCGTTTGGAAGACGAAGATTTAAAAATAATTGGAACTCCTGATCTGTTAGTTCTTAATCATTCTAATGAGATAATCTTAGTGAGTTTAAAGACATTAACGACTATTCACCAAAGCTATTCAACTCATCTATCTATTTGTAAACAACTTTTTCGTAAATCTTTTTTAAAAAGTCCACGAGACATGTGCTGGAATTGGCATAAATTTGTGAAAGCTACTCAGAAAAGCTATTTGGTTCAAGTATCTATTTATAAACATCTTCTAGAAAAACATAAAAAAGTTCAAATATCTAAATCAGGAGTCTTGATACTAAATAAAGAAGGCAAAATTCCGGAATTTATTTGTTTCTCTAATGCTCAATTGAAAGAAGGTTTATTAATGTTTTTTAGATTCAAGGAACTATATGAATTCTTTCAAAAATAGCTATTCTTATAATGGATTCCAAAATCCAAATTACTCCAAAAGGGAAAAGTATGGCTGGGTGACCCGATTTTGTGCAGATATGACCACCAAAGAGGTTTTTCCTCCTCAGGATTACTACAGAATTTTGCCTTATAACCGAATCTTCGTCTGGCCCCAGGATGTTGCAGAAGCAGTGGGAAAGATGAATTTGGTCCTGGAGGTGGTATCTTAATTAAGGAGTGTAAGCAAATGTTCAGGCATAAAGTATGGAATAAACGAACTTAGGTTCGTTTATTTTAAGTTAGGCGTAATGGCCATGAAGACTAATAAATCTAACAGAAGGAGGTCGATATGAGTTTTTCTGAAGACACTATTCAAAAAGTTTGGGAGAAGGGTACTGTTGTACCTAACAATGACCCTAATATTTGGCGAAAGGACCAGTGTGGGGCTTGGATTGGCAGACGTCATTATGGCGATAGAAACTCCCAGTACGGGTGGGAGATCGACCATATAAAACCAGAGTCAGAAGGCGGCGGAGACGAACTTTCAAATCTTCGTCCTCTTCAATGGGAGAATAATGCCAGTAAGCAAGCTGGACGTCTCACTTGTCCGGTCACGGCATCAGGTAAAAATAACGTCCGTATTGAATAGAGCAGTCGTGACCACTACACCTAACAGAGCGCATCTGTCTTCGGCTATCGCCTTCGCCCAAATTTCCCTTCGGGAAACTTCAGATACGCTCGGAACGTCAGGCTGTGTAAAAAGTCAAAAAATCTGATTAAGGGTCGCAAAAAGTGGGAGAAAGAGGTAAAATACTGATAAAAAGTGGCTTAGTAAACCCAATTTGTAATCAAATAATGTGTAATAGTGGGAAGGTAAAATTTTAAAAATACTTATCACACAATCTGACGTTGTCCGAAATTCGGCTCGGCGGCTTTAAATATGGGGGTGAATTAGAATGATAGAAAACATTATGAACACAAAAACCATGAGGCTGAATGAGATTCTTTCCAATGGGAAAGTATATAAAGTTCCACCCTTTCAAAGAGATTATTCTTGGACAGAAGAAAATTGGGAAGATTTATGGGAAGATATTCTTAATATAACAATAACAAGTACAAACCCTCCTCACTATATGGGCGCATTAATTTTTAAACCTGGAGACAACGAAGATGAATGGATCATAGTTGATGGTCAGCAAAGGTTAGCAACTTTAACTGTTGTTGCTGTCGCTGGAATCGCATTTTTGGAAAAATTGATAGAAAATAAAATTGATGAGGATAATAATAGGGAACGAGTGTCTTTATTTTCTTCTAAATTTATAGGTGAGAAAGATGCTACTTCCTTGTTTTATAGGAGTAAATTGCACTTGAACAAAAATGACGATCCTTTTTTCCAAGAATATATTTTAAAAAGGAAGAAACCCTTAAATATATCAAAATTAAAGTATTCCCAAAAATTGCTCTTTA
>JAGGSX010000164.1 GCA_021158865.1 Thermoplasmata archaeon | reverse complement strand
AATATGAAGGGGGCCCGTCCATTATTAATAAAGAAGGTTCTTCATTTATTATATAATCTCTCGCTTTTTCATAAACTGGGCCCTGAACATCTGATGCAAATAAAATTTTCTCATTTTCTTCTATGCTTACCATTATAACATATCCAAGTCTTATTCCATAGGGGCCATGAGGAAATGGGGGTGAGAATTTTATTTTTATTCCATTTACTTTATATGCATTGCCATCACAATAAATTATTTCTGCTTTTTCTTTGAATTTTTCATAGAATAGTGTGCCGCGCTCTTTCTGGCTATGATTTATATTGCTATCTATATTTTTTGCGAATATTTTTTTCCCTGCATAAAAATCTTCATTTGGGTCATAGTGGTCGTAATGATAATGGGTTATAACATGTATGTTGCAATCATTTGCAATATCCGAAATCTTCTTTTTTGCATCTTCCAGAGCATCTAATTCCAACGGATGAGGGGGCAAGCCATAACGATATGGTCCCAAAGCTGCAGAAGCATCTATAAAAATTTTTTCTTTGTCAGCATCAATCAATGTAGCCATGGAACGAACTCCCATTGAATCTGAAAATAATAAATTCAATTTCATGGTAATAAAAAAGCAGACATATTTATTTATGCGTTTTTATTTCTTCAATTTTACTTCAACTTCCATAAAATCATGGGCAACAAATGAATTTGGAAATATTTGCTTTGCTTCATCTTCAAGCAATTTTGCGTTTTTGTAGCGGGGACTTATATGCGTTAAATACAATTTTTCAACTTTTGCTTTTTTCGCCACCTCAGCCGCTTGGCGGGCTGTTGAATGACCATATTCTTTTGCTTTATCCTCCATGCTTGAATCGAATGTTGCTTCATGTATTAAAACATCGCTGCCATAAGCCAATTTAATTATATTATTGCATGGTGTTGTGTCGCCTGATATTGTTATTTTTCTTCCAGCTCTTGGCTCTCCTAAAACCATAGATGGAACTATTATTTTTCCATTTATTTCTATGCTTTCACCATGCTGCAATCTCCTGAACATTGGTCCCTCCGGGATTCCAAGTTCTATGGCTTTCTCTTTATTAAATTTTCCTGGTCTTTTACTTTCTTTTAATGAATAAGCTAAGGAGAAAACATTATGGCATGCTTTTGCTGTTTCAATAGAATATCCTTCAAATTTTATTTTCTCTCCTGCTTTCAAATCATGAGCAATTATTTCATAAGATGGTTTAAAATATCCGAGATGAATGATTTCATCAACAATTTTTTCTGTTCCTTCTGGCCCATAAATATGCAATGGTCTCTGCCTGTCATTTAACTGCAATGTTTGAATAAAGCCGGGTAATCCAAGAAAATGGTCGCCATGATAATGTGTTATAAAGATTTTGCTTATCTGCATATAGCTTAGCTTTGATTTTTGAAATTGCCTTTGCGTTCCCTCTCCACAATCAAAAAGGATTATTTCCCCTCCTCTTTTAATTGCTGTCGCTGAAACATTTCTCTGCACGGTAGGCCATGAACCACCCGTTCCAAGAAAGTATATGAACAACTGCATGGATTTAAACCATCTGATTATTAAAATTTAACCAAATTCTTCCAGAGCTTTTACAACCTCCGCAACATGCGTCAGGGCGGGGCCGCCGCCCATCAAAATTGCTACCGTTACTGTTTCCAAAATTTCTTCCTTACTTGCTCCTGCTTTCAATGCCTCACTGACATGCAGTGCTATACAATATTTGCAGCGAGCTGTTATGGATGCTCCAAGTGCAATGAGTTCCTTTGTTTTTGCATCAAGATAACCTTCTTTTTCAACTGAATTCATGAATTCCCTAAAACTCCTCATCACTTCTGGATTATTCTTACTCAATGATTTCATGGCTTTCAGAAAATCTCCAATTGCATTTTTCATTTCTCCCATGGAAACGAAAACAAAATTAATTTATAATAATTTGGCGGGTATTTCATCTTTTACGCATAACCGTTATTCTCTTTCATTTTTTACTTCTATTTCTTTTCCATTGAAAACTATGCCAATCTTTTCATAATACTTTCCAAATTTTATCTTCTTTTCCACACTTTCATTATTTATATTTGCATTTACAAAATATTCTCCTGCTATATTTGTAATGTTTTTAAAAGCAATGCTTTCATTTGCTTTCAATAAAAAACTTTTATTGAGAAATTCTCTTCCATCTGCAGAAAATATTTTAATGCTTGCATTCACGCTTTCGTTTGAATTGTTTATAACTTCTATTGCCATTGGCTCGTAACTCATCCACCAGTGAATGAAAATTACAATTACAAATATTGCTCCAATAATCAAAATTATTTTTTGCCATATTTTCATATTCCTAAATTTATAACAAAAAATAAATCTTGTGCAAGCTTTCTTTTCATGAAAGGAAAATTAATAACATTTGAAGGAATAGATGGTTCTGGAAAAACAACTATTGTAAATATTTTAGGAAAAATGATTGAAAATTCTGTTATAACTTATGAGCCAACGAATACATGGCTTGGTAAAAGTGTTAAAAAAGCAATGGATGAAGGAAAAGATGCAATGACAATAGCCCTTCTTTTTCTTGCAGATAGAAATGAACATATAAAAGAAATTAAAAAATGGCTCGATGAGGGAAAAATTGTTTTATGTGACCGCTATATTGATTCAACAATTGCCTATCAAATTGAGCATTTGAAAAAAAGAATAAAAAATCCAGAAAGATGGATAAAAAATATTCATGAACCATTTTTACTCAAGCCTGACCTGACATTCCTTTTTGTTTTACCAGTAAATGTTGCCATAAAAAGAATTGGTAATAGAAAGAAAACAATTTTTGAAAAAAAAGAATTTTTGGAAAGAGTGCAAGAAAATTATATCAAAATTGCTGAAAATGAAAAAGATAGATTTGTAATTGTAGATGCAAATAAAAGCAAGGAAGATGTTGCAAATGAATGCTATAAAAAAATAAAAAGGCTTTAGATTTCCACTTCCTCGCCTGGATTTAAAATAACAACTTTTGCTCCTCTTTCTTCTGCCATTCTTTTAAATTCATTGGCATCCTGTTTTATAACATCCCACGTATTATAGTGCATTGGAATTGTTATCTTTGCCTTTATCCATTCTGCTGCCATCGCCGCCTGCCTTGCATCCATTGTAAATCTACCTCCAATTGGAAGGAGAGCCACATCTGGTTCATACAATTCGCCAATCAGTTTCATGTCAGAGAACAGAGAGGTATCACCGGCATGATATACTGTCTTTCCTGATTTTATCACCAAGCCAGCCGCTGTGGCGCCGCAAAACTTGAAATCTGCCATTGGAAAGCCCGATGAGTGAAAGGCGGTCGTCATTGCTATTTCTGTTTTCCCTATTTTTATGCTCCCTCCAATATTTATCCCCTCTCCTTCTATTCCATACTTCGCAGCATATTGAACAATTTCATACATTGCAACCAACCTTGCATTTTTTGCTATTTCAATTGTATCCCCAAAGTGGTCACCATGGGCATGGGTAACAGCCACAATATCAACATCTATATCCTCTACTTTTACAGTAGCCGACGGATTTCCAGTTATATATGGATCTATTATCACTCTGTCGTTTCCTTCTATTATAAAGCATGAATGACCAAGCCATTTAATTTTCATGATTTGTAAAAGAATTGTAATAAAAAAATTTTCCTCTGAGCACTTTTTCTTGCACCCTTTAAAAAAACCTCATTCTAAAATGTAATAGTTCTCCTATGTGAACCTCCCGTTTAACATTAATTGCTAATCTCCTTATATTTTTTACTACATTCTCCTATCCGAG
>JAGGSX010000198.1 GCA_021158865.1 Thermoplasmata archaeon | reverse complement strand
TGATCAATATTATTACAAAAAAAGGTAGTTCCAAGCCTACGACCTCGGCAAAGGTTGCCTTTGGTGATTATGATACCCAGCACTATGCCTTGAATCATGGCTGGCAGATAGGAAATATCAATTACTTTTTCACCTATGCCTATCAAAAAAGTGATGGTTTTAGACTTTCCAGCCACTTTAATCCTAATGATGCCAATGTTGGTATTAATTCTCCTTATCAAGAAGATGGGGGCAAGAGGGATTTAAGTGACTACAAAAGACATGCTTTCAATGCCAAGGTCGGTTATGATAAAGAAAATACAAAGGTTTATCTCTCTTTTGACTATCATAACAACAAACGGGGCATTCCCACAGAATTCAACCGTTACTGGCGCTTTACGGACTGGGATCAATGGCACTTAAATCTGGTAGGAGAACAAAAATTTGGAGATAACCTTAAATTAAAGGCGCGTGCTTTTTATGTAGACCACGAAGATACTATTTATAGCTATACAGACAAGACCTGCACCAGTTTAGGTGGGAAATGGTTTGATAAGAGTGCTTATGACGATTACAGCGCTGGTGGAGAGGTACAGGCACATTTGAAGACTGGTAATTTTAATCTTTTAAAATTGGGTTTTAATTACGTCTTTGACCAGCACAAAGGACAGGAGTATAATCCTAGAAATAAAAAAGGAAAAGTTACCTATTCAGGTTGGGCACCTGAAGAGACCTATGAAACAGCAACTTATACCTTTGCCATTGAAGATGAAATCTACCTTGGCCTCTGGTCAATGATAGCTGGTTTAAGCTATGACCGGTTTCATCCCATAAAATCAGCCGGTACACCTCCTGGAGATGATATTGATACCGTTAATCCGCAAATTGGCATTGTTTACACATTAAATCAAACAACAAAGTTTCACACCTCTCTGGGTAAGAAAACCAGATTTCCGCATATGAGAGAGCTTTATAGCCAGCGAGACGGTAATCCTGATTTAAAACCCCAGCGCACCCTTGCCTTTGAAATCGGGGTAGATAAATATTTTGAATGGAGTGGCTTAAATGGCTCCTTTAGTGTAGCCTATTTTTATAACCGCATTCGGGATTTGATTGAACGGGTTGATTTGCCTTCTGGAGATAGGCAATATCAAAACATTGGTAGAGCACGCATTCAAGGAGTGGAAGCAAGCTTACAACTTATGCCTATAGATCACTTATGGACAGAGCTCAATTATACTTATTTATGGACAAAGGACGACGAGAAGGCACGACCTTTAGAAGAAAGTCCAGAAGATAAGATTTGTCTAGATGTTAGATATGAGTTTGGATTTGGATTAAGCATCAGCACCCAGGCAACTTATGTTCATCGCCAGTACACATACATCTATCACAAGAAAACAAAGACAGAAGCAACCAGAATTCTACCCGATTACTTCCTCTTAAATGCCAAAATAACTCAGAAAGTTATGAAACACTGGCTTTTCTTTGCGCAGGTAGAAAACCTTACCGATGTCAACTATGACGAGGGCAGTGGCCCTATGCCTGGAAGAAACTTTTTAATTGGTGTTGAAGCCAAGTGGTAATGAATCCCAACCTTTTTCTTTTATGTTTTTATATCGGGCTGGTTTGTTATATAGCCAGCCTTATTTTTTCTCTTATGGAAAAAGAGGGAGTAGGAAAGTTATTTTTCGTGTTTGGTTTTATCTCTCACACCATAAGTTTAACCGCTCGTGCTTGGCTTATTGGAATTTTTACCCCTAATGTCATGTTTAACGAGGTCTTCTTTTTGCCCTGGTGTTTGGCCTTTTTGGGTGTAGTTTTAAGAGTCTCAGAAGACAAATTTGTTTATGTGCTTACCTCGGTTTTGTTTTTCTATATTTTGGCCATTTTCTTTCCCAAAGGGATTATTCCACCTTTACCAAAACAAAATACCATCCTTTCTCCTTTGTTCTTTTTGTTTGAAGTTCTTGCCCATGCCTGTTTTACCTTAGGAGCATGGTTTGCTTTGTGTTATTTAAGAGTTAAAACTTTTTATAAAGAGTTTGATACCTTGATTGTCTTTGGATTTGTATTTTACACCATTGCCCAAGTAGTAGGGGCCTATTGGTGTTATCTTGGCTGGGCAACTCCCTTCCACTGGGGAGATAGACACTTACAGTCTGCCTCTCTTTGGTGCTATTATGCGGCTTATTTACACCTGAAGTTTTTGCCTTATGGAAATATAAAGAACAGGGCCATATTTGCCCTACTGGGCTTGGGATTAGTTTTTCTTTTTAGCTATGGCGGGCAATTAAAAGAAACACACCTCTTACGGTTAGGGGTTTAAAGTTGTTAAAAAGAATTGTTCATATTTTAAGTAGCATCAAATTGGGCTTTTATCTCCTTGTATGTATTGCCTTAACTCTGGCTATAGGAAGTTATTATGCAACCCTTTATC
Organism: Thermoplasmata archaeon; assembly: GCA_021158865.1. GTDB lineage: Archaea > Thermoplasmatota > E2 > UBA202 > JdFR-43 > JAGGXW01. Next base: position 1,404 of record JAGGSX010000198.1, on the reverse strand, counting down.
CTGAGCTTTTTAAGGAGTTAAATAACCATCTTTTTTTAGAGTGGTTTAAGTTTTATGGGCAAAAAAATCCAGATAAAATATGGTGGTTGTTTGTCCTTTTTTTGCTATTAGCTGGATTGGGCATAAATACCCTTATTTGCGCCCTAAAGAAACTCAGCTTTTTTTGGAGAAGGCGAAAACAGCTTACTTTTGAAGAGCTCACTTATAAAATAATTCCTTCTATTGTTCATCTCTGTTTTTTCCTTGGGCTTGTGGGCCACTTCTTAAGTATAACTGTTGGTATTAACCAAACTTTTCAGGTCAAATTGGGCAGATACATAAACCTTGCTGACGGCGTTAAGGGCAAAATTTTGGAACAAAATTGCGTTTATTATAAGATAAATCTGCAACAAACAAAAATTAAAAGGCTTTTAAAACAATGCCGTGTTTTTCTTAAAATAGCTAATTCTGGGGAACTAGTGAAAATTAGCTTTCTCCATCCTGTTTCTTGGCACGGGCTTAGTTTTTATCTAGACAAAGTAAAGACAGACGATGGTTCTGTTAGTTTAAATGTAAAAAACGATCCTGGAGCAAAATTAACCCTTATTTCCGATGCAATGATGGCTATATTAATGGCAGGTTATTTTTTATATTCAAGCAGAAAGGAGAAAAAGGATGAAAAGGATCATTTTTATCGGACTATCAATTAGTCTTTTGTTGGTTTCAACTCTTTGGGCAGGGGTGACTGAAATTCAGGTTACAGGCAGTGTTAAGCGTGATTTAATCCTTAACCTTAGCGACTTGTATCAATTCCAATCTGTGCAAGTGCGTTTGAATGAAGTTACAAGAAAGGGTGAATTTAAAGGAGTGTTTCTTTACCGAGGTATTCCCTTGCGGACTTTATTAGAAGTAGCTCAAATTCAAAAGAAAAATTCAGACTTTAATAAACCAGTTGATTTGGCAATTATGATAACTAACAAGTCTGGCCAAAAGATTTTACTTTCATGGGGAGAAGTCTTTTACCATAATCCAGCCGAAATAATTGTTGCTTATACCGCTATACCCATTATGCCCCATAAAAAATGTCAAAACTGCCACAATCCTTCCTTTTATCAGCCACGCCTCAAACCTCTTAAACGCCACATAGGTTTTCCTAGACTAGTTATTGCCAATGATTTTTATACAGATAGATGTTTGGAAGAAATAACCAGAATTGAAGTGGTGGATTTAAAATCTAAAATAAAGGCAAAGCAGACAGACAAGTTGTTTTCTCCCCAGTTTAGGGTTGTAGTCAATAAAAAGAAGGCACTGAAAATATCTGATTTATCCAATTTTGCGCACAAAACATATAAGACCAAGGTCGTGGGAGAAGGCAAAGGATATCATGGGCTTAAAACCTTTAGCGGAGTTCCTTTAGCTAATATT
>JAGGSX010000212.1 GCA_021158865.1 Thermoplasmata archaeon | reverse complement strand
ATTACATACTTATGCTATATGCTACATAATATAAGCATGAGATATAAGCATGAGCCAAATAAAAATTAATGGGAGGATAAGCATGAAAAAGTTAGGTTTTTTGGTTTTCTTACTGGTATTTTTTATGGCAAGTGTTGTCTTTGCCCAAACTGGAAGCATTTCAGGCAAGGTTACAGATGAAAATGGAGCTTCCCTCTCAGATGTCTGGATAACGGCATGGGATTTTGATACTGATGAATTTGTTGGCAATGCCCAGACAGACGCTAATGGGACCTATACTATTTCAGGGCTTCCCTCTGGAGAATATCGTGTGGATGCCTCTGGCCCGGGCAGGGTGCGCAAGTGGTATAACAACACTCTTTGGTATCACGAGGCCCAGCCAGTAAATGTTACCGCATCTAATGATACTCCAAATATCAATTTCACCCTGGAGCCCGGAGGCACTATATCAGGCAAATTAACTGATGGTCAGGGTAATCCCCTTGTCAATGTGAGCGTGTTTTGCGAGCGCATTGATGGACCTGGCGCAGGAGGGGCTACCAGCAATGCAGATGGGAATTATACCATAGATGGGCTCCCTTTTGGGAAATATATAGTGAGGTCCCCTGACAGGGGGGGTGATAACGATGATGACTTTATAATGATATACTATAATAATAAGGCAAATAGAGAGAGTGCTGATATCGTCACCATCTCTTCTGAGAGTCCTGATGCCACTGGCATTAATTTTACGCTACAGATAGGTGGCTCTATATCAGGACATGTTTTTGATATAGATAATAACCCTATAGCTAACCTCCATGTCTATGCAGAAGAATACGACACTGGGGAGTGGAGATCAGGAACATATACTAATCAAGATGGGAGTTATATCCTAAGAGGGTTGCCTACAGGGGCCTATAGGATTAGAACATGTGCCCCATGCTCTGACCTTGCCTATAGGGATAAATACTATAACGATACAACAAACTGGGGCGATGCTACACCAGTCTCAGTAACGGTGCCTAATGATACACCAAATATCAATTTTACCCTGGAAGTTATTGCTGTTATTGCCGTTTCCATTAAAGGGGACCCGGATATCGGCCTTGGGGGTATAAATGTTGTCCTGCACGATAGCTCAGGAAGGCTTATAGATTGCCAGAGATGGGAAAAGGCACCTTATATCTGGGATCTTAATTTTTATGTCTCAGAGGATGGGAATTACACAATAAAGGTCTATGACCCATTTTTGAGGTACCAATATGCCGAAAAGATAGTAAATGCCTCTTTAGGAAGTATCAGTCATGTTGATTTTCAATTGGCCAAATATGTTCCATCTGGAGTGAATCCTCCTACAATTGATAAAGCCATGGCCTTTGTTATGAGATACCCGTGGGGAGAAGAGAGAATTCATTTAAGGGCTCATATATCTGATGACTCTGGGTGTCAGCCTGCCTGTCTAAAGAGTGTGTTTGTTGAAGACCCGGCCGGAGACATACACCATCTTTATTATCAAAAGTTTGAAAATATTTTAAGTCAATGTCCAACCTGTGGAGAATTTTGGTGGAATTCTAGGGATAATGAGTTATCTAATTTTCATCAAATTGTAGGAGATTATAAGTTTATTGCCATAGATACTGATGGAAATAGGGATAGTTTAACAATTTCTCTTCCCTCTTATGTAGAGAATAAATTGGATATTCCTGTATTAAATGAAGTCACAGGGGAAGTAGACCCTAGCAACCCATTAACATTGAGCTGGAATCCAGTAAGTGGGGCCGCTGCCTATAAGGTATTAATTAGCCAATTCGGTGAACCTATATATACTGACCTCACAAAGAATACCTACGTGGATATCCCTGCCGGCACATTAAAACCAGCGGCAGTGTATGGATGGCGTGTCATTGCCTTTGATAAAGACCCTAGTATAGGCTCGCCAAGCTATGCCTCCCTTAGTACAATTAATGGGTTTTATACTACTAGTGAAGAGTCTACTTCTATGCCACTCAGTGTAAACATTGTCCCATGGATTCCTGGCTCACCTGAGGCCCCTCATGATGCATATCCAGGAAGAAAGACTACCTTAAAGGCAGTAGCTAAAGGAGGGGTACCTCCATATACCTATATCTGGGACTTTGGTGATGGAAATGATTCAGGAAATCTGGAAACAGATGACCCATATAACTTAGAGGCAATTTATCAATATAATTTTAGTTCAGATAAAGAGATAACTGCGACTATTACTGTTACTGATGGAAATGGAGAAACTGCTACTGCCAATTATCCTATTAAATTTTGGGCCAGCCCCTCAAGGAAGATTAAAGTAAATGTGGCCATAGACGATGCACTTTGGTGGCTACACAAGTCCATGTATCGCTTTAGATGTGGAGGGATAGATTATGGGCTAATTGGTCAAGGCTACTACCCTGCCGGCATCACTGCTATGGCACTCCAATGCTTCCTTTTAAATGGTCATAGACCAGATGGAAACCCGAATGATCCCTATGTAGAGGACGTAAACAGGGCAATAAACTACATTAAAACACAACTATATCCCATATGCATAGGCCCTGAGACAGTAGCAGGCGTAACAAGAAACCCTGATTCAAACGGAAATGGTATAGGCCTTTATGTAAAAAATGGACACCGTATGTATGAAACAGGCTTAGTGCTTATGGCATTGTCTACTACAGGAGATCAAGACTTAAAGGATATTATTCAGGACATTATAGACTATTTGGCATATGCCCAGGTGGAACCGGATACAGGTTGTGGACGCGGTGGTTGGCGATATGATGCCAACTTTCCTGAATCGGATATGTCTGTTACACAGTTTCCACTTATGGGAATTGAGGCAGCAGAGCAGCATCTTGGTTCTAATGTCACAATCCCTGCCTATGTAAAAGAAGAGCTAAAGGACAATTTCCTCTATTATGTACAGAACAAAGAGACTGGAGGGTTTGGCTATAGCTCTCCAGACTGGTGGCAAAATGTAGCAAAGACAGGGTCTGGTATAATAGGTCTGGCACTAACAGGGATACCTTATACCAGTGCAAGGACTACTATGGCGCTGAATTTCATTGACAGCAATTGGTATGTGGCAACTTCAACACCAAATACCAGTTACAATGTTGGTGACTTTTATGCCATGTATGCCGTAATGAAGGGTATGAAAAGCTATGCAAGAAAGGGGATTGATACCACATATATTGGCAGCCACAACTGGTATGATGAATATTCACTGTGGGAAATAAATAATCAGAATGAAGATGGAAGTTGGCAGTCACCTGTTAATTCCTATGGCGATGTAGTAGATACTCCTATGGGGCTTTTAACCCTGATGCCAGGTATTGTTAAAATCGGGCCTGTTGCTGTTGCCAAGGCCAGTCCGGCAGAAGTAGGCATTAGTGAGCCAGTTACATTTGACCACTCCAGTTCATTTCACCCTTCATCTGACCATGATATTACGTTGTATCAATGGGATTTCGATGGCGATGGAGTAATAGATGCATCAACAGATAATCCAGATGAGACATTTACACACAGCTATGAAAAAAGCTGCATATATACTGCTGTGCTTAAGGTGACAGATGATCAGGACCTAACCGATACAGATAGCACAATAATTAAAGTAGGGAGCCCCTTACCAGGTGATTGTGATTGCAGCGGACAAACAGAAATTCATGAGGTGCAAGATGCTATCAATCAATTCCTTGGCAAATCACCTATTAAACCCTGCTGCGATTTAAATGGAGATGGAAGGGTTACCATAGATGAGGTGCAAAAGGTAATAAATGCATTTTTGGGGATTGTTTAAGCAGGCTGAGGCTCAACCTCAATCAATGACAATCA
>JAGGSX010000120.1 GCA_021158865.1 Thermoplasmata archaeon | reverse complement strand
TGAAAAATTGGTTCAATTCCTCAATTTTCAACTAAAATTTTTCGAGTTTATCTACCTGAATTTGCCAGTTAGCCGCCTAAAAGGAGATATTGGCAAAGCCAATATCTCCTTATGAATAACAAAACATATCCATTAGGCGGCATAGCAATAATATACAAAGTAGAAAAAGAATCGCCTGTCTTCAAGAATATTCAAAGGCATAGAAGGAAATATGAAAAATTTTATTCCATTGGTAAAGGTTCATGTAAATAACAAACTAACCCATTCTGTTTCAACACATCAAATATTGGAAACTTATCTAAAAGAAGCAATGAAAAAGCTCGGAGTAAAAGGAAATGTTGGAGAGAGAACTTTGTATAGAGTTTTGGAAAGAATAGGGGAATTCTTTCCAATAGTTCTTGAAAGATACCAGCAATTCATAAAAGAAAGCAAATTGGCAGATGAAAAGCAAATAATAGATTTCTCTTCAACTGCATGGCAATTATATGCAGCACTCTCATAATTTTTTCTTATATCTTATAAATAAAAGCACCAAATACTCCTTCTATTATGCTCCTATATTTCTTGTATTCTTCCAATATTTCATTTTATTCCTCTCCATATTATTTTATATCATTTAGGTTATAGATTAGGTTTTGCCTAAATTTCAGTTTACAAGAAAAATATTTTATATAGAGAACATATTCATTCCAAGGTGATTCGTTGGGAAATGTAAAACCAGCATACATAAAAAAGATAGCTTTGAAATTAGTTCGTAAGTTTCCAGATAAATTTACAGAGGATTTTGAAAATAACAAAATGATAGTTGAAAAATTAACAACAATAGGCACAAAGAATATTCGAAATAGAGTAGCAGGATATATTGCCAGAATGATGGAGGATAAAAAAGGAGAAAATGAAAGTTGAGCTCGCTCTTGAGGAGCTGAAAAAAGGCAATTTTATCCTTGTATATGATGCAGATGGAAGAGAAGAAGAAACGGATTTTTTTATAGGCGCAGAATTTGTAATCCCAGAGGCAATAAGGCGGATGAGGAAGGACGGCGGCGGGCTCATATTTATGATGATTGAGCATAGCATTGCAAAAAAACTTGGATTGCCTTATCTGGCAGATGTCATATACAAATGCTCAAATAAATGGCGTGTTTTTAAAGAATTGATTCCAAATGATATTCCCTATGATACAAAATCTTCATTTTCTCTGCCTTTAAATCATAGAAAAACTTTTACTGGAATAAATGACAGTGACAGAGCATTGACAATAAATTCTTTTGCAAAACTTGCAAATAAAATAAAAAATTTAAGCAGTGCTGAGGCACAAATATTATTTGGCGAAGAATTCAGAAGCCCTGGGCATGTTGCAACATGTGTTGCTGCCAAAGAACTTTTAAATGAAAGACAGGGACACACTGAACTTGGAATTGCTCTCGCAAAAATGGCTGGCATAACTCCCGTAATGGCAGGATGTGAAATGCTGAATCATAAAAAAAGTTTGTCAAAAGAAGATGCAAAGAAATATGCAAAAGAGAATAATCTAATTTTTTTGGAAGGAAAGGAAATAATTGAAGTGTGGAAAAAATGGCAAAAGTGATGGCAACTGGCGTGTTTGATTTGCTCCACATTGGTCATCTTTATTATTTAGAAGAAGCAAAGAGTTATGGAGATGAATTAATTGTTGTTGTTGCAAATGATGAAACAGTTAGGAAAAGAAAACATGAGCCAATAATGCCGGCTGAAGAAAGGCGCAAGCTTGTTGAATCTTTAAAGCCAGTTGATAAAGCTTTTATAGGATATGCTGATGATTATCTTCGCATAGTTGAAGAAATAAAGCCAGATGTTATCGCTCTTGGCTATGACCAATATTTTGAAGGACTTGAAGATGAATTAAAAAAGCGGGGAATAAAAGCAAAAGTTGTTAGATGCAAAAAATATAAAGATAGCGATTTGAATAAAACAAGAAAAATAATAGAAAAAATAAGGAGTATGAAAGAATTATATAAAGGAGAAAAATGAAAAAAATAGGCATAGCTGATACAACATTTGCAAGATATGATATGGCAAAGGCAGCCATAGATGAATTGAAAAAGAATGCAACAAATATAAAAATTGAACGCTATACTGTGCCGGGCATAAAAGATCTACCTGTTGCTTCGAAAAAATTAATTGAAGAAAAGAAATGTGATATTGTGATGGCTCTTGGCATGCCTGGAAAAGAAGCAATAGATAAGCAATGTGCTCATGAAGCATCTCTTGGCTTAATAGCTGTTCAATTACTCACAAACAAGCATATTATAGAAGTGTTTGTTTATGAAGATGAGGCAAAAGATGAAAAACAATTAAAATGGCTTGCTGAAAGGAGGGCAAGAGAACATGCTTTGAACGTTATTTCTCTTCTTTTTAATTCAGAAGAACTGATGAAAAAAGCTGGAACGGGGCAAAGGCAGGGATTTGAAGATGCTGGCCCATTATAAATTTACATAAAAATTAAATTGTTATATGCTATACCAATCTATGTATTTAGGAAATATAAATGATGTAAAAAAGGAAAAAGTTGATATGGAAGGCTCAAGCAAGACATGGATTCAGTGGCTTATAACTGAAAAACAGGGAGCAAAAAATTATGTAATGAGGCTGTTCACAATAGAGCCAGATGGTGTGATTCCAAAACATCAACATCCTTGGGAGCATGAAATTTTTGTTCTTAAGGGGGGCGGCATTGTGGGCTGCTGTGAAGAAGAAAAAGAAGCAAAGGAAGGTGATTTCATATATATTGAACCAAATGTTCCTCATTGGTATAGAAACAATGGCAGCAAAGACTGGAAATTTCTTTGCATAATTCCAATGATTAAATAAAATTTTAAATTAAATTTTTAAATTTTTTATGAATACATGGCATGCACAAAGATTTCTTTATATTCAATGAGCAACCTTTAGCAGGGGGTTCTTTTTCCAATTGGATTTTCCTGCTTGCCGAAAACAGATTTAGAATTGGTATAGAATATTTTCCGAGGGCTCTATACATTTTTTTGCTCACTCTTGCAACATCTCCATTCAGGCTTTATGAAAGCAAATATGATAAATATATTGAAAAAAAGGAAGTTAAACCAATCTTCATTATTGGACATTTCAGGAGTGGAACAACATATTTGCATAACATATTGTGTCAGGATAAGAAGATAGCTTATGTAACAACATTTCAAACAATGGCTCCTAAAAATATAATCGTAATGAAAAATTTTTTCAAAAAATTGCTTTCTGATAGCTTGCCAGAAACAAGACCCATGGATGACGTTAAAATGGCGGCAGATTATCCTTATGAAGAAGAGTATGCAGTTGCAAATCTTAGTCCATATTCATTTTATCATGGGTGGTATTTTCCAAGAAATATGAAAAAATATTTTAAAAAATATGTTTTGTTCGATAGCATAGATAAAAAAATTTTGAAAAGATGGAAAGATGTTTATTCATACACTTTGAAAAAAGCTGCATTTTATATGGGAAAAGAAAAAATTATTTTGAAAAATCCTCCAAATACTGGAAGAATAAAACAGCTTTTGGAAATGTTTCCAAATGCAAAATTTATCCATATATATCGTAATCCATACCACGTTTATTTCTCCACAGTTAAATTATATGAAGGAATAATGCCTTTATTTACTTTACAAAAATACCAGATGGAAAAAATAAAACAGGATATATTTTACTTTTATGAAGAAATGTATAAAAAATTTTTTAAAGAGCAACATTTGATAAATGAAGAAAATTATATTGAAATAAGATATGAAGATTTCGTTAAAGAACCTTTAAAAACAGTGGAAGCCATATACAAAAAATTGAAATATTCAAATTTTAATAAAGAAAAAAATAATTTCAAATATTATATTGTTTCTCAACCA
>JAGGSX010000171.1 GCA_021158865.1 Thermoplasmata archaeon | reverse complement strand
GATTTTTGCAAAGCACTAAAGCACTGGTCCATTATATACACTAATCCTTGCATCAGTTTTTCTAAATGAAAAAATAACTTTTAATAAAATAATGGGGATATCAATATCATTCATAGGAACATATCTTATTGTATCTCCAGAATCTGGAGGGAATTTTTATGGCAATCTTCTAATTTTATTTTCAGCAATTTTTTATTCTATTGGGAGCATAATTGCCAAAAGATTGCTCAAAAATTATGAGCCATTAAAGGTTATATCATTTGCAACAATTTTTGGAGCCATCTTTTTATTCCCTTTTTCAATTGAAAAAATTGAATTTAGTAACGCAACTTTAATTTATTCTCTTTTCCTTGCAATTTTTCCGACATTTCTTTCATATATTTTATGGTATACTGCCATGAAAAAAATGGAGGTTTCAAAACTTTCCTGCTATATTTATCTAATACCATTCTTTTCAATCCTATTCTCTTATATTTTTCTTATAGAAGAAATAAAAATTTTAACGCTTGTATATGGAATAATAATTGTAGCAGGCGTAGCCATAACTCAGAAGGAATAGAAATTTAAGCACAATATGCATATATTTTTATGATGCAAGCTAAGTTGATTAACGATATTACAGATATTGCATGGCTTTCAAAAGCCTTTGATACAGATGTAAAAAGGCGTGTTTTTGATGATGTTACAAAAGAATGGATAACAATGGAAGAGGTAAAGAAAAGATACGGCAATGAAGGAGAAAAAGCCCTGAAATTTTTTGAAAAGACAAGACTGGTTGAAACAAGGTGGATGATGAAGGAAGGGAAGGCAAAAAAAGAGTATCATGCATTTTATTCATCTTTCCATATAAATGTGATGTCTTCTATAGATGTAATCAGAGATGTGTTTTCAATTGTTTTAATGAAGGATAATGAATTCAAAAAAATAGAAGAAAAAATATATGATTTCATAGGAGAAGGAGAGTTGAGCAGGGAAGTGGAAAGAAATTTCAATCTCTCGCCCATTCAAATGAAATGCATTGTAAAAAGGTCAATGAAGCTTGAATATAAAGGAATGAAAATAGAAAGATTTGGGGAAAGTTAAAAATAGTGCGTCCAATTATACTTTAAAAATGAACATAAAATTTCTCGGCGGAGCAAGAGAGGTTGGAAGAGTTGGAATCTTAATTAATTATGGGAGTAAAAACTTATTGGTCGATTATGGTTTAAATCCGGGGAATCCGCCGAGCTACCCAGAGGCGGCGCCACCTGTAGATTTTGTCCTTCTTTCTCACGCTCATCTTGATCATTCTGGTATGATTCCATGGGTTGCATCCCATTACAATGCAAAGGTTTATTCAACTTTACTCACTAAAGAGATAAGCAATGTGCTATATGATGATATGCTAAAAATAGCAGAAGCAAATGGCTATCCATTTCCTTATGGAAAAGAAGAAACAGACATATCATTGAATAATTTCAGATGCTTTGAGTCATATAGTGAGATAAAAATGGATGGCATGGATGTAAAATTTCATCCTGCCGGACATATTCCTGGCTCTGTTATGATAGAAATAAAAAATCTTGAAATGCTATTTGCATGCGATATAAATACCATAGAAACAAATTTATTACATGGAGCAAAGCCAGTTAAAGCAAAAAATCTTTTCATAGAAGGAACTTATGCTGGAACAGAACATCCAGATAGAAGGGAGCTTGAAAAAGAATTTCTTGATGAAATTGATGATGTTATTAAAAAGGGAGGAAAAGTCGTAATACCTGCATTTGCGGTTGGGAGAAGCCAGGAACTTGCCATGCTTTTATATAAAAGCGGATATGAAACGTGGCTTGATGGAATGGGAAGCAAAATAGCAGATTTAATGTTAAAAAACAAAAAATGTATTAAATCTCCTGATAAATTGAAGAAGGCTATGAAAAGTGTCAATATTGTTTATTCAAATCATGGGAGAAAGCTTGCTCTAAAATCTGGTATTGTGTTGACAACAAGCGGCATGTTGAATGGCGGTCCGGTTCTATGGTATGTAGATAAAATAAAAGACGACCCAAAATCTGCTGTCATATTAACAGGCTATCAGGTTGAAGGAACGAATGGGAGAATGCTTTTAGAAAGAAGAGAAATAAATATGTATGGAGTTAGAGAAAAAGTAAATTGCAATGTGAAATTCTTTGATTTTTCTGCTCATGCTGGACATTCTCAACTCATAAAATTTATAAAAGATGTTTCCCCTGAAAATGTTATCATATTTCATTCAGAAAATCCAATGGCTCTTGCTGAAGAAATAGATGCCAATGTGTATATACCAAATAATGGAGAAAAAATAAAAATATAGGAAAAAGGTTGTTTAACCTATTACATCAATTCCCATTCTCTTGCCATCTTCCCATTTTGGTAGAAATACACGTTCCTTCTTTGGAGACAGTATATGAGGCGAGCTTACACCAGTCATTATAGCCATTATCCTTACTTTCCCATTGAAATCATTGTTAACTCTTGCTCCTAAAATAACATTTGCATACGGGTCAAGTTCTTGAGTTAAATATTCTGCAACTTTTTCAGCAAATTCAAGACTCATGTCTGGTCCACCAGTTATATGTATCAAACTTCCTTTAGCACCACGGCAATCGATTTCCAGCAACGGATGATGCAATGCTTCATTTGCCACAGTTTCGGCTCCATCTCTCAATGAACCTTCTCCCCATAGCATAGCTGCCATGTCTCCCCCACTGACAATTGTTTTGACATCAGCATAATCAAGGTTTATTAAAGATGGCTCTACAATTGTCTCTGCTATTCCTTTTACAGTTTCAGAAATAAGTTGGTCCATTACAGAAAAGGCTTTATCGATTGGTAGATGTGGAACAAAACTCAAAAGCTTGTTATTATCTAAAACAATCACAGAATCGCTCTCCCTTCTCAATTCTTCCAATCCCTGCTCAGCTCTTACCATTCTTCCTCTTTCCACTCTAAAAGGTATGGAAACCATTCCGACAACTATGGCGCCAGCTCTCTTTGCAATTTTTGCAACAATTGGCGCCGCCCCCGTGCCTGTGCCGCCGCCCATGCCTGCTGTTATGAAAACAAGGTCTGGCTCATCTATTTTTTCTTCCAATTCATCTCTCGATTCCTCTGCGCATCTTTTGGCAACATCTGGAAAGCCTCCTGCACCCAATCCTTTTGTTATATTTCTTCCAATCAGGAGCTTGTCATCTGCTTCTATCATATCCAAAGCCTGTTTATCCGTATTGATGGCGAGAGTTGTGGCTCCTTTTATTCCTATTTTTTTAAGCCTGTTTATTGTATTGCCTCCTGCTCCTCCTACGCCAACAACCAATATTTTGGCAACTCCAAATTCATCAAACGTTATGTTCTTATTTTCTCCATATTTTATAGCATTATTTATCAAATCATCCATTTTATCCCCTCCCAATAGGCTGGTAGTATAGCATCCCATCCCCTCATTTTTTCCTCAAACTTTCTGTCCTTTCCATCATGGCTTCCAGCTCCTGCACTTTCTTCCATAAGTCTGATTTCTCATATATTCTTTCTGCCGTGTCTTCTATGAGCATGGATAAGGCTCTTCTTATGGCTTCAGAGCGAGAGGCAAATTCACCAAATTTTATAAAGGTATCTATTGCACGCACCTGTGCTGTTGGAAGCCTTACTGTTATTTTTTCACTTTCCATTCACATTCCCCCTCGCAGACAAAATGGGTAATTTTGTCGGCAAATTTGCCATCCTTTTACCGACATTTGTACCATTTTGTCTGACAATTTATGTAATGTATAATGGTTTAAAAATCTTTTGATTTTTTGGGGGTTGTCGAAAAGGGCAGATGCAGATTTACTGTTTTTAAATCTGCATTTTTTTATTGCGAAGATTTAACAATAACAAATTTTCAGTAAAATAGTTTGTTTTGCTGTTGTTATTGCG
>JAGGSX010000209.1 GCA_021158865.1 Thermoplasmata archaeon | reverse complement strand
ACATAAGCACTTACATGACAATTTCTTTATTCATTCTGATTAAATCGACAAACCCAACAAATTCATTCAAAATAAATTGGCTTTTTATAATTAGAAAATTGACTTTGCAAACAATTATAAATTGATGCAATTTAATTCAATATGCTCATAAATGTTTCACCGCAATATTTATACTGGCAGGGAAAATTGCAACCAGTTGGAGAATTACATACTCCATATTTTCTCGTATTTCCGCCGAGCAATTTAAATGCTGAAGAAATGAGAAAAAAATTGGTTGAGGATTTAAGAAATGATGGAAGAATTGAAAATGTAGGAGAAATTGAAGAATATACATCTTTTTGGAACGCAGATGTAAAAAGGAAGGTTTTTAAAGTATATGTAAGGCATTCTTCTATGGTTCCAGAAGTCAGTACAAAAATTTTCAATCTTGGATATTATACAGCAGAGCATGACATACCTTATCATGAACGTGTTTTGACAGACCTTGCGTCTAAAGGAACATGGATATTCGATTCAAAAGGCAAAGAAAGAAAAATAAATTTAACTGTATATGATATTGAGCTAACAAAATTTGGGGAAGTTGAAGAGCCTCCAATAGATATAATTGGATATTCAAATATGAAAATTTCTTTTACATCAGAGAAAAATCTTGAAAATGAGGATTTCTTCTTTGATTTTATAAGTATAGACGAAAGCAATGATGTTAACCAGCTTGTTTCAAATGATGAACATGAAGAAATAAAAAATTTGATAGAATTTGCAAAAATTTCTATGGAAAGCGACATAATTGCTGGGCATAACATACTTGGATTCGATAACCTGCAAATCCATGACAGAATACGTAAAATTATGCAATCCTCAGATATTTTATCTCCCGAAGAATTGAAGGAATTAAAAAATTTTCTGGATAAATATACGAGAAGAGATCAATCATTTCGTTTTGGCTCTCCAAATGATACTGTGATTTTTTATCCCTCAACTTTTGATACATATCTTGCTTCAAGAAAATTTTATTCACTTGAAGATTTCAGTTTGGAAGGACTCACTCATTTTCTTGGAGTTAATATTGAAGGACGCTTGCATCTATCACCCCAAGAAATGTCTCTCGATGAAAAAACATTTTTATACAATAGACAGGATGTGATTGAAGAAGTTAGAGTTACAAAAAGCTTGATAGAACAAGGCTTGCCTCTTGCTTTTATAACTGGGATGCCATTTGAAATTCTATTTCCAGCAGGAGCAACAAAAATGTGGGACTATATGGCAATGATAAGAGCAGCATATCATAAAAAAATAATGCCCCCTCTGTGCAGAGTATTTGATATTGCAAAAAGAATAGAAGAATATGGTAGGAGTAAGAAAGAAATTGCTGAAAATGCAAGGAAAAAAGGAGGCGGAAAAGAAATCATGAGAATTGTAAAATATGGAGAAGAAATGCCTGATTGGGTTGAATACCCTTTCTTAATATATGGCGGCGGCAGCGAGATAGCATATCATTTTCCGGGTGGGATGACGATAAAGCCAGATAGAGATGCTCATTCAGATTTTATTCCATGGTATGAAGTCATAGTTGCCGATGTTGGGGCAATGTATCCAACGATATTGAGAGCAATAAATGCGGGAGCGGATACAGTTCGACTGGCTAAAGATGAGCCAGATGATTGGGTTTGGATAAAAAAGTTGCCAAGCAGGTTTGTAAAAGAAGTTAAATTTGCATCAAAGGAAATTGATAAACAATTTATGGATAAGGGATTATTAATTGGGGTTAAAATATCTAAGGATTCAGGAATAATAAATCTTGCAATGAAAGGAATAATGAATTTTATAGATAAAATTAAAAAAGAAATGAAGGCTAAGAGTGGGGAAGAAAAAAAGAGACTCAAAATGATGTATCAGTCTTTGAAGGCAGCCAGAAATGCAGGAACACATGGAATATTGTCAGCACCTCTCGTTTCATGCAGGCAATTTAATTTGTGGGGAGCTGCACTGATAACAACCAAAGGACAGAGAATATTATATGATACGCTGAAAATTTTAGAAAGAGAGGGAATAAGAGTCGTATATGGAGACACTGACGGAATATATGTTGCATGTTCTCGCTCTGCATCAAAAAAATTGAGAGAAGCATTAGGAATTCCAGAAAATGGAGAAGATTGGATTATCCAACCCTCAAAAGTTCATGATGTTATTGATTATTGCAATAAAAAATGGCAAAAGGAATTGAGATATGAAAATTTTGAACTCGAACCAGAGGAACATGATGCGATGATATTTGTAAAGCATAAAAATTATTTGATATTTGATGTGGAAGATGGGAATATAAAAATGATAACAAAAGGAAATAATTTTAAGGGAAGTGATAAACCAGATATAGCAAGAATTTTTTTGAAAGATATAATGCTTGAAGTTTTAAAGGAGAATATAGAATGGAATAATGAAGAAGAGGCGAGAGAAAGAGTTAAGGAATCAATCAAAAAAATTACTTTAAATAAGATAAAAGAAATTGATATAGAAAAATTTGGTATAGAAGCATTCACCTTAATTCAATCTGTTCAACCCGCTTCTCGTTATAAACCAAACCCTGATGGAACGTTATCCGTTTATGGAGAAAGAGCAAAAGCATTGGAAAAATTAATCGGGAAATTGAAATATAGGAGAAAATTTAAATTTATTATAACAAAGCATCCATTGCCGGGCATAAGAAGCCCAACAAAAAGTGGTGTCAAGCCAATTCATTATATGTATCCTTTAGAATTGCTAATTAATAGAGATGAAATAGATATGAAATGGTATAAGGAAATGGTAAAAAATTATATTCAGGGAGCATTCGGACTAACTGATATAGAAAAATCTACTCAATATGGTCTTGACAAATGGATGTAATTGAAGAGCAAATTTTATATTATACTTCTTCATATATCCGCAGGTGATAAAATGGGAAAATGGAAAGTAAGTGTTGATAGAGATGCATGTATAGGCGATGGGGTATGCGAGAGCTTATGCCCTGATGTATTTAAACTTGACGACGAAGGTTTAAGCACTGTGCTGAAACCAGAAATAGATGACAGCCTTTACGATTGTGTGAAGCAGGCTGTTGAATCATGTCCTGCCGAATGCATATCAATGGAAAAAATAGAATAATCTCTCCCTTTTTTATTTTTTCTTAAATAGAATAATCATTCTTTTGTTTCTTCTATCTCTCCTTCAGATAATTCTTTTGTTTCTTCTATCTCTTTTTCCTTTCTGACTTCAACCTTTGGGATTTCCAGTAATTCTGATTTATGTATTTCAACTCTTTTTACAGGATATATTGATTTTGAAAGTTTGTATGCCTGTTTTCCTATTTCTCCATCAAGCATTGCTTTAACAAATTCATCAAGCGTGCTGTTACTGGCAAGTGTTGTTACCACATCTTTCATTATTCCTCTTATAATCTTTTTCTGAGACGCCTGCAATCTTTTTCCTGTATACGCCGATGGTTTAACCCTTATTCTTTTTCCATCCTTTGTTTTAACATCAAAAACACCATCTATTTTCGATTTGTGCTTTCTTGCCATTCTTTTAACATAGTCTGTTGTTGTTGAATGTCCTATAAAAGCAGTCTGCGCTTCCAATCCTTTCACATCTACAACTTTAAACCTGAGTTTTACATGGGACTTAGCAATATCATTTGTAAGTTGTTGCAATGACATCTCTACCGTTCTTCCCAACACTTTGTTATAATCGTCAGAGAGTGTTTCAGCTAATTTCACCTTCCCGAACATTTGAGGAGCTATCAATGAATACCATTCCTTCACCTTCTTTTTCTTTCCTCTCTCGACCATCAGGCTGTAAATATTAGGTGTTATTTAAATAAATTGGTTCAGAGTTTTCCAAAATGAATGAAAAATTGGTTCAATTCCTCAATTTTCAACTAAAGTCATTCAAGTTTACCAAA
>JAGGSX010000121.1 GCA_021158865.1 Thermoplasmata archaeon | reverse complement strand
TCTTTATAGTATGTTTTGGCATTAACTGGAGAAATATTTGCTATGAGAATGAAAATTATGATACCCACAATTATTTTAAATTTCATCATGAAACAATAAATTTTTCAATAAAATATTTGCTATTTGACTTTTTTAATAATAACCAGAACAAAAATTTTAAGCAAGTAATGTATTAATATCGAAGATATAATGCGAATAAATGAAGGAAATATCTGCAAAAATTTCGGATATTTCATGTTTAAGCATAATCGAGGCAGTCACTATGAATGAAATAGAAAGAAAAGGTATAAAGGCAAAAACAAATATGAGTAACATGGAGCCGTTGGAAAACGAAAAGGACAGACCAATTCGTGGTTTTATTTTTACTTGTTCAAATAAAACAGAAAAAGAGTGTTTAAATAGGCTATTGTTCGGAACAGATAGAATTTATGGTCCTGTAGTAATAAGAATTAGAAAAGGCGATCTTCTTTTTTTAGTCAATATAGATACTGATATTCTATACGGTATATTTAAAGCTATCTCAGATGGTGATTTTAAAATTATTCCAGATGCATGGAATGGCCGATATCCTTATCAAGTAAAAGTAAAATCACTTGGCCAAATAATAAAGTTAAAACACGCGAGTAAAATACTAAAGAAATTTGGTATAAAAAGAAACACACCATTGCATGGTAAAAAATTGTTAGATTTTTTGGATATCTTTGTCCCAAAACCCACGTTGGTAAATTTTAAAGGAGAAAATCCCAATGTTCACTACATCATACAGCCAGAAAAAGAAAAAATTAGAAAACATATCCATGAGGTAGATATAGAAGATGAAATTCCATTGATTGAAAGCACAACATTTTGGGATTTCCCAAGGCAAAGTTATGGCATTACTCCAAAAGGGGACAATAAGTATCCAGGTGTTACTCCAGCTTTAATAATTTACAACATGATATGGAGATACACAGACCCTGGTGATCTTGTAGTGGATCCTATGGCAGGAAGTGGGACAACATGTGATGTATGTAATGAGGAAAAGCGTCGTTGTATCTGTTACGATATAGTGCCTACACGACCAGATATTATTCAGAATGATGCAAGAAAAATACCTTTAGAGGATAATTCAGTGGACATGATTTTTATAGATTCTCCTTATGGAGATAACATTAGATACAATGATCATCCAGACTGCATAGGCAAGATATCTGCTGAGTCTGAGAAATTTTATGATGAGCTTGAGAAGGTTGTGAAAGAATGTTATAGAATATTGAAGCCTGGAAAAGTATTAGGGTGGCTCATTGGTGACCAATGGGTTAAAAAGAGATTTACTCCTGTTGGTTTTTTGGTTTACCAGCGATTGAGTAAATATTTTGAGCCTGTGGATATTATCTGTGTTGCTCGTAGAGGGCAAGCCTCTCATACAAACGCATGGCATAATAGAGCTCGAAGATTTAATTTCTATTTGCGTGGATTTAAATACCTATTAGTAATGAGGAAGCCCCATCCTAAAGAAAGGAAAATTACAAAGCCTCGAAAAATAAATTGGACTTATTATGAAAGGGATAGAAACTCAAAGGAGGAAAAGAAATATGAAATTTGAAGATTTAATCAGGCTATATGAAGAAAAGAAAAAGAGATACGGCGAGGAAACATATAAACATATTTCTGAATTGCTAAAAGAAGCTAAAGAACTGCATAAAAGAGACTGGCTAAAGAAGCCTACACCGAATAAAGACCATGAACAATCGTGGAGGGCATTTAAAGGAAAGAATTTTGAGAAATTAATAATGTACATAATCAAGGATGAAGTGAAAAATTTAGGGCTAAAAGTCCTTAATGGAAATACTTTAGAAAGAACGAACAGTAGAAATCTACCAAAAGAATTAAGTCAAGTGAAAAGAAATCTTCTGATAGATTACGGGGAGTTTGGTTCACATTTGCCAGATGTTGATATAATTATCTATCACCCAAAATCATTAAAAATTATTGCTGTTATCTCAAGCAAAATTACTCTGAGAGAAAGAATTGCACAAACAGGTTATTGGAAATTGAAATTACTGCAAGATGAAATTACTAAACATATCAAGGTATTCTTTATCACTCCTGATGAAGATGGAACTCTAAAAACTAAAATACCCGCAAAGAAAGGCAGAGCTATTGTAGAGGTAGACACCGATGGTAGTTATGTTATGAGCGAAGAAAAAGTCGAGGAAAGTGACAAAGTTAAATTGTTTGATAAATTTATTGAAGACTTGGAAAAGTTAATAGAACGTGAGTCATTTAAAGAGGAATGACAATATGCGACTGGCCTCGACTCTCCCTCGCAATGATTAAGTGGTAAAGTCAAGTTATATATCTCAATTCATTACAATAATGATGATAAGATTGATTTGCATTGGAAAAATGAAAGAAAAATATTTTAAAGAAGCTGAAGAAGAATATGCCAGAAGAATAAAAAAATTTATATCATTCTCAATTGAAGAAATTGAAGAAAATGCAATTATAAAATATTTAGAGAAATGCAATTATAAAATATTGCTAAATGAAAAAGGGAATGAAATGAGTTCAATAAAATTTTCATCATTTTTGAATAAACTGCTCATTGAAAGGAAAAGCATTTGCTTTTTTATCGGCGACTGGCGCGGGCTGGATATACCTGCAGATTTCATTTTATCAATTTCAAAAATGACTTTTCCTTACCAATTATGCAGAATAATATTCTTGGAGCAGATATACAGAGCTATAACAATAGCTAAGGGAATAAATTACCACAAATGATTTTTATATCAATGATAATTTCTATCATGGCTTATCCCAATTCAAAAGTTGAGCTAAAAAAGCCAGTTGCATCTCATTACGATGCCATAATGACAATTTCGACATTTGGCGGATATTATCGAATGATGAAAAAAGCTGTCAATCAGATGAAAATAAAAGAAGGAGAAATAATTCTCGATATGGGCGCAGGCACAGGAAAAGCTGCATGCTTCATGCTTGAAAAAGTTAGGGCTAAAGTAATTGGGATTGATATAAGCAATCAGATGATTGAAAATTTTAGAAGAAATTGCAAGGGAAGAAATGCAGAGATTGTTAAAGCAAGGATAGACGAGCCATTTGATTTGGGCATCAAATTTGATAAGGTATTCATTTCATTTGTTTTGCATGGCTTTCCTCAATTTGCAAGGGAAGAAATAATAAAAAATGCTTATAATTGTTTAAAGAATGGTGGCGAATTTTTTATACTTGATTATAATGAGTTTTCTTTCAGCAATGCACCATTTTTTATAAAAGCTTTATTTAAAGCAATTGAATGTCCTTATGCATTTGATTTTATAAAAAGAGATTGGAAAAAAATTTTGCATGAGCATGGCTTTAAAAATTTTGAGGAAAAATTCTTTTTAAAGGATTACATAAGATTATTAAAGGCGGTTAAAAATGAATCTTTATAAAATGGAGAAAGAGGGATATAATGTTGCTATTAATTTAATTGAAAAATATTTAGGAAAAGAAATTTTGGAAGTTGGATGCGGTTATAGTCAATTAATGAGGAAAATTTCTGATAAACATGGTATTAATGTAATATGTATTGACCCCTATGCCAGTGGAAAAAACATAATAAGAATGAAAGGTGAGGACATATCCATGCTAAATAAAAATTTTGATGTCATTTATAGTGTAATGAGTTTTCATCATATTGAGAATGTTAAAAAATTTTTAGAAGGTGCTAAAAAAAGTTTAAAACATGATGGAAAGCTCATCATAGTTGACTGGAAAAAGGGAATTTATACAGGTGTGCCAGAATATTATTATTCATTGGATGAAGTTATAGAGATTATGAAAGAATATAAAATAATTGAGGCAAATGAAGAAAAATATCATTTTTACATTGTTTCGAGTCTGGAGAGAGAAGATATCGGTCACAAGACTAATCTCTACATTTCCTACCACTTCGTCCTACGAAGACCC
>JAGGSX010000099.1 GCA_021158865.1 Thermoplasmata archaeon | reverse complement strand
GGTGAGCCATGGGTATATACATCAAAATCATTTTTGCTGTTATTCCATTTCAATATGAGATTGCATCCTTGTATGCTGTTATATAATGAAGAAGCATTATAAATGCTATCACAAGGCAATGTAACAAAATTCCATCCAGTGTCGAGATAAATGTTGGATTTTCTGCCAACCGTTACATATTTTAATATGGTATCTCCATATCCATAGTTATCTCTCACACTAAGATTAACGACATATATCCCGCAATTTTCATATTGATGAATAACATTTTCAGAGTAGCTTTTGTTTCCATCGCCAAAATTCCAACTCCAGTTGACGATTATTCCATCCTCATCATATGAAGTGCTATTGAAATAAGCAATTTGGTGTGGCAACAAATATTGTGGTTCATAAGTAAAATTTGCATGAGGTGGAATATTAATTGTAATATATGCCATTGTTGTATCGTTTGCAGTATTGTTATTGCTATCCGTTACTGTAAGGATAACAGTATAATTTCCAGGAACTGTGTATATATGACTTGGATTTTGTTCATAGCTTATACTTCCATCTCCAAAGTCCCATGTCCAATTATAAGGAGAAGAGCCACCAAATGCTATCGCATTGAAATGCAAAGATTGATTTACGATTCCATAATATGGGCCATTAGCAGAGGCTGTAAATATATTTCCTCCAGAAATACAAAAATCACTCGAAGAGATTGCAGAAGCATTGCCATTATCTGTATGTAAAATTACTTTTATCCTGCAATTACTTGATATCTCCCCCGAAGTAATCCACTGATATTTTCCACTATTCGGGATGTTAGAAGCAATTGTTGTCCACGGCCCATTCGTTCCATTTGTAGAAAGCTGGATGTCGGCTGTTGCATTTCCATAGGATGAAGGAACATCTGCAAGCCATTTTATAAATCTAACAGACCCAATCCTGTAGATTTCTCCACCATTTGGCTTTACTACTCTAATGCTTAAATTTGTTGGATTTTTCCAAGGAGAATAGCATCTTAACTCATTTTGATTTGTTGGCCATCCACTCTTTTCAGATTGAATTATAATATCTTCTCTTCCATCATGGTCAATATCGCCGTCAACTCTCAGAGCAGAATAATCACCAGGAGAGGGCATTGCCCAAGTGGCAGCAAAACCCCAGCTGCCTGCGCCGTCGCCGAGATAGACATACCCATTGGGTTCAGAATAACATATAATATCTTCATAGCCATCTCCATTTATATCTCCAAATTGGACGAGATAAAAGCTACCTGAAGGCAAGCCATTTGAAGCAGAAAGCCATGTATCATTTTGTGTATCATAGATATAGCAATACACTCCTGAATCAGTTGCAACTGCTATATCATCTCTTCCGTCATTGTTCATGTCTTTGCAATCTATGGCGTTAATGTATTGAGGAAGACCGTTGTCATGTATGGTAAAATTAAAGTTTCCATCTCCAAAAAATACAGTATTTGAGCCCTGCCCATATATCCAGTGAGTAGAAACAAAATCCATGTATCCATCTCCATTTATATCTCCTGTTTCGATAGTATATTCAGTATTGTCTCCTGTTAAAGCCCATCTCTGCGTCCAGTTTCCGTCTCCAAGATTTTGATAAACTCTTATCCCATTGCAGCATCCAAATGATTGAGAAACAATATCAAGTTTTCCATCGCAATCAAAATCCGCCAGAGCTGTAGCAAACATCCCCCATGTCTCACCATTTGATGCAAGCCCATTTTTCCATGGTATCCAGTTATCTCCTGTTCCATCCCCAAGGGCAGCTCCAAGAATTTTATCACCCAACCCGTCACTGCTATAGTTATGGTGTACCCCCCATGCAATATCCATATATCCATCATTATTTAGGTCACCAATTGCACATCCTCCATATCCAAAATTTCCTGTTTGATGAACACTCCAGTTGCCTTTTCCGTTTCCAAGCCATACCATTATGCCATGTTCTCCACTATTAACATTTGGACTTCCATGGTCACCCACCGATATGATATCAAGATTCCCATCATTATTTATGTCTGCTAATTCATATTCTGTTTTTCCTTCCTCCTTCTGTGGAATTTCAAGTCCTGATGACTTTGAAAGAAGTGTTATATCACTTTTATTCCCGCCAGAAAAATTGGCTAAAAATATAAAAATTAGTGCCAAGACGATATATCTTTTAAATGATATATAGCTCATGAAAATAATTGCATCCTGAATATAAATACATTTTCTATTTAATCAATTAATTTTTATGGGCCCGGCCGGATTTGAACCGGCGACCATCTGGTTTCTCACTCGTGGGGTTTCCCCGAATCTGCAGATATGAGCCAGACGCTCCACCTGGCTAAGCTACGGGCCCTCTGAAGTAAATGGATTTTGGATATAAAAATTTACTCATATCCTCCTATTTTTAAACTTGGGTCACCAAGCAGTATAAATTCCTGTATCGTCCATCTATCCCATTCAGAATTTAAATAGCATTCCTGAGCATTTGCAAATATATTGCCCAATATTTTATCACTTGAATTCATATAGGATGAAAAGAAATGATATGCAAGAAAACCTGACCCCCAATGTGGCCCATTTTCATCCACGCCAGTAAATGCAACTCTTGTTGAGCCTATTGTGGCTATTGCCCCTCCTGTAGGTTGAGCAATAAAATACCATGCAAAACATGGGAATGTTGCATTGAATGGAACAGGAACGCCATCTTCCCTTAAATCTGAAGAATTGAAGTCAAGCTTCGCAGTCAAACATGCATCGAGAAAGATTACAGGAAGTTTATATCCATTTATCAATCCTGCTATATATGGTGTAAAATATGTTCCTGTCCAATTTTTATCATCTGGCTTGTGAGTTCCCCACCCATAAGGAAAGCCATGCCCTGAGAAATATAAAAATCCTGCCCCTTTTCCAATCTTCGCTTCAATGTTAACTGCATTTAAATTGCCATAAGATGCCCAGAGCCTCTCTGATTCAAATGCTTTCATTATATTGCAATATAATCATTCATAAACTCTCCTTCTATGATGCCGTTGCCCGGAAATGTGTCGCCGCCCACCAGAATGATGCGGTTGAACCAATTTTTATTATATGCGTTTTCTTCATATTTTATTATCTTATTTACAACAACATTTGCTTCTACTAAATTATTGCATGCAAGCCTTCCAACATAAACGTCAGGGTATAAATCTATCGTATCATTTATTCCATTGCATCCATAATAAACTTCCCCATATATCCCATTGTTGTTAGTATCCCATGAAGAAAATTTTATTCCATTATCATATCTATATAAATCAGCATAATACAAATCTGTAGGCATTTTAAAACTATAGCATTTCCATCGATATTCTTCATAATATGTTACATATCTTATTGGCAGCTTATATATACTTCCACCAAGTAAGACATACTTTATTCCATAATTTTCCACGCTATCTTTTATATAATATTTTATTTTTTCTGCATCATCCCTTCCTTGCGTGCTTTTATATATACTTTCTAAAGTGGCAACAATTGTCTTTATCCCGTGCTCTTCTTTAAATTTTGCCAATCTTTCAAAAGCTCTTGAAAATTTTTCTGGGGTTATAATAAGCAAATCATAAGCATTGATAGAAGCAGTCTTCAATGGCGATTTATAATCTATGCTTACTTTTGATTTATTTGAATATATAGTAAGGAATAAAACATGCTTTCCATTTTTTAAACCAACACCAATATGATATGATGGCTCATTTATGAAATATTCCTGCTTTTCACTCAGCCAAGAAATATTTTCTTCTTCTATTCTTTTGTCTTCTACCGTTACATTTATTTTTGTTCCAATAGGAAATATGAAAGTTCTTTGCCCATTGCTATCTATAATTTCGTTGTTTTTGAAGCTATTATCAGAATTTTTTATAATAAGGTTTGTTCCTGCGGCTGTAGAAAGCATTATAAACACAATGACAGGTATAATCCATTTCATGATATGAAAAAAAATGCCTATATATAATTTTTGTATAT
>JAGGSX010000080.1 GCA_021158865.1 Thermoplasmata archaeon | reverse complement strand
TGCGATAGATGCTGCAAGCGATGGAGATACAATAGTTGTCCATGATGGAGTATATACAGAACAGTTGATAATTAATAAGCCGTTAACATTGATGGCGGGAAGTAGCCCACTTCTTGATTTCAGTGGTTTTTCTGGCTCGACAAAGCATATTGTAGATATACAGGGAGCGCATGACGAAGTAGCTGGAATTTATGTTAATGCATCTGATGTAACCATAGATGGATTTCACTTTATTGGGATAGCACCTGATAACATGAGTAACCAGTTAGACAGCGGATTGAATACAGTGATTAGGGCGTATACAACTGCAGACAACTTGACTGTGCAAAACTGTGTTTTCGATCCACCAACTGGGAGTGTTGGTAGAGTGGCGATAACAGTTAAGTGGGCAGATAATCTAAGATTTTTAAACAATGAAATCAATGATTACATCTATGGTGTAAATCTTGTTGATGCAGGAGATTCAATTGACAATGCACTTGTCCAAGGAAATACATTTACGCAGACACAATATGTGCCCGGCTATGCTAGTGGCATGTGGTTCGACTTTTGTGAAGGAGTACAGTTATGGTTAGGAGATAACCTGCAAGTTATCAATAACACATTTACTGGACCAGGAACATCTACCGGAACAGGAAATTTACCATCTATGGTAGCAGTTCTAGATTTCAACAATTATTTTGATTCCGGAGGAACGAAGACCATCAAAGTAGAAAACAATACCATTGAAAATTACTACGATGGCGTCGATACTTGCTCAAACGGTATTATCGAAGGAAATACGATTAGCAACAATGCAATAGGTGTTTATGTAGAAGATGTATCAGGAATTGCACCTACTATAAACTATAACAATATAGAAGGTAATTCCCAATATGGCGTAATAAATGATCATACTGCAGTTACTCTTGATGCTACCTACAATTATTGGGGTCATCCATCTGGACCATATCATTCTACAAATCCAACTGGACAGGGAGATAATGTGAGCGATAATGTTGATTTCATTCCATGGTTGGATGATGAATATCCAGATAGTGATTATGGTTATAATCAAACCTCTGGAGTTAAAGATGCTTACTATGAAGATGTGGCTGCTGGCACAGAAACAACTGTAGATGGAACTGCAGATACTGATGCAACTGTAACTCTAAATTCAACAACTCCAGTAGGAGTGACAATTTTATTGTATGAAGAAAATCCGGAAGGAACAAATCAGGGTGCCTATGCAATAGGTAAATATTTAGATGTGTCAGTAAATGATACCTCCGGCGTACAATGGCCTATTAATATTACACTATATTATACACAAGATGATTTAGATGCAGCAGGACTGACAGAAGACGATTTAATTGGAATAATGTTCTGGAATTCATCGGCAATGCAATGGCAATATTATAATAATACTGGTGTCAACAAAGATTATTTTGACGGAACATATATTGGCTATGTATGGGCAAATGTATGGCATTTAACACCTGTTGGCTTGGGAGGAAATGATACAACGCCGCCGACAACAACAAAAGTTGTTGGTCAGCCAAAGTATGGAGCTCTTCCACCATATAATCAATATGTAACTACACACACACCAATTTGGCTCAATGCAAGCGATGGAGCTAATGAATCTGGTTTAAATGCAACTTACTACAGAATATGGTATAATAATGTATGGCACCCAGCCAATTCAACAGATTATTATGGAGGAAATCATAACATTACTTTAATTGGCTCAACATACTGGTATGTATATTATAAGAATGGTTCCATATCATTTGGACCAATTTATTTCACAGAAGAATGTCATCATAAATTGCAGTTTTATAGTATTGACAACGCAGGAAACAATGAAAATGTTACAACTCAAGACCATTATGTCGATGATACACCACCACAATCCTATCTGATCGTTCAGGATCCAAAGTGGCCGCAGAATCAAGGAGCAACATTTGTAACGACTTCAACTGTAATAACATTGGGTGCTAACGATATCTACGGCTCATGCAATGTTGGTTCATTCTATATGCACTGGCGTATATGGAATGGAACATGGACACCTTGGCATGTTGGCAGTCGGGGAGAGGTTATAAACATCACATTCAATGAAGAATGCAAGCATTATATTGAATATTATTCTGAAGATAATCTTGGAAATGTAGAAACAACGATACATAATAGAACATTCTATGTTGACGAGAGCCCACCAACAAGCAGTATTGAATTAGGAAATCCAAGCTATGGAAATTGTATTACATCCCAAACTCCAATATGGATTAATGCAACAGATCCAAATGCTCCATGTAATTCAGATAATAATTCAATATATTATCATATATGGAACTCTACATCAGGATGGACAACATGGATGCATACGGTTCATGCAAATCTTATGACCTACATCAAGGATGAATGCAAGCATTATATTGAATATTATGCAGTAGATGCTTTGGGCAACACTGAAAGCACGATACATAATATTACATTATATGTAGATGATTCAACTCCTGTTATAGTCAAGACAGTTGGGAATCCAAATGTTACAGTTGCTCCTGGCGAGTATTATGTAACAACATCAACGCCTATAATAATAAACGCTACAGATGTAGGATGTTGTCCGGGAATGACTGTTGAATATAAAGTGGATAGCGGAGCATGGAATGATATAACAAGTTCATTACCCTTCACATATCAATTTACAACAGAGGGATTACATACCCTCTATATAAGGGCTTATGATAACCTGGGCAATATTGCTTATGACAATGAAACATTCCATGTTGATAATAGCCCACCTGCAATAAATAAAACAGTTGGAAATCCAAATTGTAATATAAGCTCAACAGAATATTGTGTCACAACTTCAACGCTTATAACAATAAACGCAAGTGATGAAGCTGGATTGAAAAATGTTTCATATCGTATCTGGTATAGCGGGACATGGACATCTTGGCAGAATATAACCTCATTACTTCCATATACATTCACCTTTACGGAAGAATGTGAACATTATTTAGAAATATATGTAGAAGATGATTTAGGCAACGATCAAGTAGATAATGAAACATTCTACGTAGATGATACTACCCCAGTAATAAATAAAACAGTTGGAGATCCAAATATAACCGGTAGTGGAACGCCAGATTATTGGGTTACAACATCCACGCCTATAACAATAGACGCAAGCGATGCTGGCTGCTGTGCTAATATGACGGTGCAGTATAGAATATGGAATTCAACGGCAGATACAGGATGGATTACAATATCAGTGCCTTATACACTATACTTTACTGAAGAATGTGAGCATAATTTATCAATAAGGGCTTATGATTGTTTGGGACATATAACTTATGAGAATGAAACATTCTATGTAGATGATAGTGGACCAGTTGTAACTAAAGAAGTGGGACAACCGCAATATGGCAATTTCGTTACCCAGCACACACCAATATGGGTGAATGCAACAGATACAGGATGCAATGGTGGTGTAGGAATTGAAAGAATAAGAGTCTATTTATGGGTAGATACAGATAACGATAACACATGGGATGTAGCATATTCTCCATTCCCTAGTGGTATGGTGTATGATAACGATGCAAATGATCTTGATTCAACAGTGGGCAGGATATCGGTAAGGGTTTACTTTGGTGAAGATACTCACCATCTAATCGAATGGAATTCGTGGGATTATCTGGGTAACTCTGGTGGATATCATTCACAGGCTCATTATGTTGATACTGTTCCACCAGATTCAGCCGTTGTGTTTGGTTCGCCAAGTTGTAATATAAGCTCAACAGAATATTGTGTAACAACATCAACGCCAATATGGATTAATGCTACAGACAATGGAACAGAGTCATGGTGCACAGTTGGTTCATATACCATACACTGGGTAATATGGAATTCTACAGGCATATATGACCAAGGAACATCAGATAATATTAATGCAACTATCTATGTAAGCCAGGAATGTAATCATACACTTGGCTATTGGGTAGAAGATGATTTAGGAAACAGATGGCCAAGCGTTGGTTATTAT
>JAGGSX010000194.1 GCA_021158865.1 Thermoplasmata archaeon | reverse complement strand
AAATAATATATGAAATTTCTTATTTAATTTGCTTAAAAAATCTTGTTCTATCCTTTATTGTTTCAATAGTTTCTTCAAATACATTGTAAATTAATTTCTTCACTCTATATTTGTTATGCTTCTACTTATCAAAAGAAAATGATAAAATTATATTCTTTTCAATATGAGTTCAGCAACCTTTTTTCCAGATAACAGCATTCCTCCAAATATTGGTCCCATTCTTGGAGCTCCTGCCACGGCATTTGCTGCCATTCCAGAAACATACAAGCCCGGGAAGATTTCGCCACTGCATTCAACGGTCTTCTTTTCCCCAATTTCAGCCCACATTGCCTTCTCCCCTTCAATTTTTTTCTCCAATCCATATTCATATTCGATTTTTCTTGCAAGCGAGCAATCATGTCCTGTTGCATCTATAACAGCTTTTGCTTCAATGGATAGAGGGTCCACAAGCATTCCAAGTTCAAGAGCTGCGGTCCAATTTATGACAACCCCATTAACCTTGCCATCTCTAATCATTGCATCCTCCACCGTAACACCATTGTATATCTTCGCCCCAGCATCAATTGAAGAAGATATGAGTTTTGACGTCGATTCCACAGCATCTGCAACCCAGTAATCTCCAGCCTTCCTGCATTTTACACCAATCTCCTCGAGCAATTCATTTCCCTGCTTTAAAACAATAACAGGATAGTTCATTCCGCCGCCCCACATTCCGCCGCCTGGAGCTAGGCGGCGCTCAAAGACAACAACGCTTTTACCATTTTTTGCTAAATAGCGGGCTGCTGTTAATCCAGATGGCCCTGCTCCAACAATCGCAACATCTATTTTTATATGCTCTATAAAATCTTTTAGATGCTGACTGACTATAATTTCTGTTATATCGGTCTCTTTTATCATGATGGTTGAATATCATTTGCCTTTTATTTTTTTCTCATTGAAAAGAGAGATGGAAGATAAATGAAATAAGTTCCTTCTTTCTGGATTATTATGCTCCCGTCCTCCATAAGCCTCTGCAAATTTATATCATATTCACCAATTTTTTTGACTTCAATACTTTCAACTCTTTCTCTCTGCTTTTCTGCTTCTTTTATTGCCTCCTGCTTCTTTTTATTTATTTCCTGAAAAATTTCATCTATATTCTTTCCTTTTAATTCCGTAAGCTCATTATCCTCTATTTTTTTAAGCAATTTTTTTCTTGTTTTATCCGGCAATGGTTTTTTTGTATACAAAAATATCCTGCCGCCGCAATGCGGGCATCCTTCAAGTATGTATTTCGAGCCGTCTTCGTATATTCTTCCACATTTAAGGCATTGATGTGGCATTTTCACCTCGGATTTATTACAGCCCTTATTATATCTTTGTCCTTATATATTGTCTTTATTTTATCTGCTGGACCAATTACAGTTAGCCTTACCTTCTTTCTTCCAAACAAGCGATTAAAAAAACTTGGCTTTTCATCAATATAGCTTTCCATTTCTATTCCCACAAATTTCTCATCTATTTTTTTCATTGTCATTTCTATTAATTTTGCTTGCTCCTCTGCTGTAAGCCCTTTTTCAAGAACCAAAATCTGCCCTTTTTTAACTTCTTTTAGAATAAAATCGAGTTTTTCCATACTATCCAATCCATCAAGTTTTGCATGGGATATGAAATTAACGCTTATTGCATTATCATCTTTTTTTACCAAATTTTCTCACCATCGCTTCATATAATAAATCTATATTTGTTCCAGTTAGAGCTGATATTGGAATAACTTCATGCTGTGGAAACGCTGATTTCAGCGTTGCTGGAGTAGAGCCATCCAAATCTATTTTATTTGCAGCTATCAACACTGGAAGTTCTCTTGCTTCCAAGTTTCCCAATATGGTTATATTAACCTGAGTGAAAGGATTTTTTGTGCTATCCATAAGAAGGATGACAGCATCTATATTATCAAGCCATTTTATTGCTTCAATCACACCCTCTGTAGCTTCTTTAGCACGCTTTTTTGCCTCTTCCTCACTCAATCCATATTCCATAAATTCGTGAAAATCAACTTTTGTTGCTATTCCTGGCGTATCCACGATATCTATTCTCAATGAAGCACCGTCCTTCTTTATTGTAATATTTCCTTTTTTCTGAATCTTCCTTGTCTCGTGAGGAACTTCTGATACCTCTCCCACCACCCCGCCAGCCCAATCCTCTGCTATTCTATTAGCGAGTGTGGTCTTTCCTGCATTTGGAGGACCATATATGCCTATCCTTACATGTTTCTTACCAAAAATAGATGCCAGCCAATCTGAAAGCCTGCTAAATAATCCCATCTCGTTATTACATGAAATCATTTTATATAAGCTTTATCAAAATTTGGGGATTGTCGAAAAAATCGTGAAAATTATATTCCATCTCCGCGCATAATCTGCACGCTTATATGGCAATTTCTTTATTCATTCTGGATTAAACCGACAAGCCCATTAATAGGATAATTTTTATATGCCTTTAATGATTATATTTTAGATGAGTTTAGTAGATTTATCATTGAAAAAAGCATATTCATCCGACGTTGATAATATTTTATACGATTTTTATATCCCGGTTTTAGAAAGGGCAACTGAATATGATAGGATTGCTGGATTTTTTTCTTCGAGTAGTTTAGCTATTGCAGCAAGAGGCATTGTAGGATTAATAAAAAATAACGGAAAAATGAAACTAATAGCTTCTCCTAAGCTATCTAAACAAGATATAGAAGCCATTAAAGATGGTTATAATGACCCTCAAAAATATATTGAAGAAAAAATGTTGAAAGAGTTAGAGAGGTTAGAGGATGAATTTATCAGAGATCATGTATTTGCTTTAGCTTGGATGATTGCAAACCAAAAGTTGGAGATCAAAATAGCTATAGTGTATGACGAGGATAAAAATTTGCTCAGTTATGAGGATATTCAGCGATCTGGAATATTTCATCAAAAGGTAGGAATTATAAAGGATGAACAGGGTAATATAGTATCATTTAGTGGCTCTATTAATGAAAGCGCTATAGGGTGGTTAGGGAATATAGAAGAATTTAAAGTATTTAGAAGCTGGGATAAAGTAGAAAGAGGATATTTGGATGAGGATATTTCAAAGTTTGAAAGATACTGGGAAAATAAATCAGAAAGAGTAAAGACAATATATATACCATATGCTATCAAAAGAAAGCTTGTTGAAATTGCACCAAAAAACATTGAAGAAATACAGATAGAAAAAAGGGTATACAAAGCCAACAAGAAAAAAATTGAATTATTTGAGCACCAAGAAAAAGCCATCGCATCTTGGATAGCAAACAAAATGAGGGGAATTTTTGAAATGGCTACAGGAACAGGAAAAACTTTTGCAGCTCTAGGTTGTCTTCAAAAACTCATTGAAAAAGAAAAGGGGTTAGTTACCGTTATTTCATGCCCTTATGGTCATTTAGTAAAGCAGTGGGTAAAAGAAATAGAGAATTTCGGTGTACCTGCTAGTATTGTCATAGCAGATAGCAGTAATCCTAAGTGGAAAGGGGACTTGTACACAAACTTAATAAACACGAAAATAGGTGTTACTGATAGAACAATAATAGTTACTACCCATAACACTTTTTCTTTAGAAGAATTTAATAGCATATTGAGAGAGACATATAAGGATAATAATTTATTTTTGATTGTTGATGAAGTACATGGAGTAGGGGCGCCAAAAAGGAGAAATGGGTTAAAAGATTTTTATCGTTATCGATTGGGCCTTAGTGCTACCCCAAAACGTTGGTTTGATTGGGAAGGAACGGATGAAATTTTCAATTATTTTGGGGGAGTTGTGTTTAGGTTTTCGTTAGATGATGCCATACACACCATTAATCCGCTTACTAAAAAAACATATCTTACACCCTATGTGTATAAACCCTTTTTTGTAGAGCTGACAGATAATGAGATAGAAGAATATAGAAGAGAAACATATAAAATTGTTAGAAATTATCAGAATAAGAGTGAGAAGGAAAAAAGAAAAATCTTCGACTTACTTTGCATTAAAAGACAAGAGATAATAAAAAACGCAAGAAATAAATATGTT
>JAGGSX010000049.1 GCA_021158865.1 Thermoplasmata archaeon | reverse complement strand
AAGCAACAGGAAATGACAAAAAAATTTCAATAAAAATGCCTGAAGGCTTCATAAATTATTCAACAACCATAATCCAATTTTTTAGAAATAATGGGATAGAAGCTAAATTTATAGCAGACCCATGCTACGGAGCATGTGATTTTTTAGCCCCACCAAAAGAAAAAACAATATGTATTGGAGAAGCAGAAATGCCGTATCTAAAAAAAGTTTATAGAAATGTTTCTTTTGTTGAAGCAAAATACAATTTTAATCTAAAATTTTTGAATGGATTGCCAGAACTAAATAAAAGAATTGGTCTTGCAAGCATAACTCCATTTATTCATAAAATAGAACAGATTAAAAAATTTTTAGAAAAGCAAGGAAAAAAAGTATATATTGGAAAGAAGAGTAGAAGAACAAAATATGATGGGCAGATTTTGGGCTGTGATTTTTCTTCTGCTACTTCAATAGCAAACATGGTTGATGAATTCCTTTTTATTGGTGATGGCTTTTTTCATCCTCTCGGCTTGGCAATTGCAACAAAAAAGAAAGTGATAGCAGCAAATCCTATAAGCAGGCAAATAGAAAGCATGGATAAAATGAAGGAAAAGATGATGAAGCAGAGATATGCAGCAATATCCTTAGCAATAGATAAAAAAAAGATTGGGATAATAATTGGAGAGAAATTGGGGCAGAGAAGAGTTGAGCTGGCAAAAAAATTGAAAAAACTTGCAGAAAAAAATGGAATGGAAGCATATTTGATAATGGCTGATAATATAACTCCTATCATTGATTATATTGATGTGGACTTTTTTGTCTCCACAGCCTGTCCCAGAGTAGCTATAGATGATGCAAAAAATTTTAAAAAGCCCATGCTTACGCCAATAGAATTTGAAATTTTAATTGGAGAGAGAGATTGGAATAACTATGAATTTGACCAGATTCTTTGATTACACATTTATGCACAAGATTTTTTCAAGTCCGTAGGAAGCCATGTTTCCAGCTTTATCGTATGCTGTTGCATTAAGGGAATGAACTCCTATGTTCGGATTCCATTCCATTTGATATGGTTTTTTATATAAAGGAGGAAAATTTCTTCCATCTGAAGATATTATCACTTCTTGCACACCAGAATATTCATCAGAAGTTTCAATTTGAATAGTTATCTTTCCAACAATTACAGCATCATACTGCAATCCAATCAATGGTAAAGGAGGAAGCATTGCTCTTCCAAGAAGATTTATGTAAATATAACCTTTCAATGGCTTCGATATATATACCGAAGGCGGCGTTTTGTCAATCGTGAAATTTCCTGACTCAGCAGCACCAATATTTCCTGCATCATCTACTGCAACAATCTTTATTTTGTAAGTTCCATCACTCCAGTTCCATGCATTTATTGAATACTCTCCATTGTTACTTGCCCCATCTACAAGC
Source organism: Thermoplasmata archaeon (assembly GCA_021158865.1). GTDB lineage: Archaea > Thermoplasmatota > E2 > UBA202 > JdFR-43 > JAGGXW01. Next base: position 2,704 of record JAGGSX010000049.1, on the reverse strand, counting down.
GTATACCATGTCTGATTGAAATAATATAATATTGATATACTGCCATCCAAATTATTATCAATTGCATCATTTGCTTCCCAGAAAACATCTATGTTTATATTTCCATTTTTATCCTTTCCAAAAGCTTCTCCAGTTTGTGGATGTGTTACAACAACGGATGGAGGAGTATTATCAAGAATAAATGAATTTGAAATTTTTGTTCCAGCATTTCCTGCATCATCTACTGCAACAATCTTAATCATTGCCTGAGAAGAATCATTGAAATAAAATGTACTCCAATTATATTCTCCAGTGTTATTTAACCCGGTTGCAATTTCTTCCCATGCTGTTCCATTATTTGAAGAATAAAATATTGATATGCTACCGTTTAAATTTTTATCAATGCCATCACTTGCATTGTATTCAATTTTACAATTTCCCTTCACAATGCCTCCGTCTGGCTTCTCTATATCTATTTCTGGCGGGCTTGTGTCTTTCTTTATTGTCACATTTATGATTGCATAATTGCCTGCTTCATCAACAGCCTTGAAATACAATATATGCTTTCCATCAGGCACAATTATGTCTCCTTCATAGGGATGCCATGTGCCATTGTCTATCTTATAATATATGCTCTCCAAATTTTCATCACTTGCAGATAATGAAATCTCAACATTGCTGACATACCATCCGTTTCTACCATCGGGCAATAAAGGATAAATATTGTATGAAATAGAAGGCGGTGTGGAATCTATTTTTATTTCTATCTCTTTAATTGCTTCTTCATTTCCATGCTCATCAACCGAATAAAAATTTATGTAGTATATACCATCATAGGAGATGTTGATAGGAATGGAATAATTATACTCGTGCCAGCCGCCTCCATTTATCTGGTATCTTGTATATGCCACTCCACTTTGGTCATTTGAAATGAATGAAATTGTAACATTCTCAATATACCAGCCATTATTTCCCATGCTTCCATTTATCTGGCAGGTTGTCGTGGGAGGATACACATCGTAGGGATTCATTAAGGGATAGTTGTCACTTGCACTCTTATTTATTTGATATGGCAAATCTCCAATTCCATCGCTATTGTTATCACTTCCATTATAGTCGCTCCAGTAATTTCCATTGCTTCCATTATCCCATAAATTACTCCCATTGTCATAGGCATTTATAGTATTGTTTATGAAATTATTATGGAATATTACATTTCCATTTCCTTCAGAATATATTCCATAGCCATTCAATAAAAATTCATTTTGATATATTGTATTATTATCTCCCTTCAAATTAATTGCCTTGCTGCAATTTGAAACAAAATTTTGATAAATTGTATTATTGCTTCCATTCACTAAAATTCCTTCCTTGCTTATTTCATTTCCCTTTATTGTGCAATTTCTTCCATCTATTATTATCCTATTTGTTGTAATGTTGATAATAGAAATATTGCTTCCATTTATTTCTATAAATCCGTCTATGATACTTTCATTTTTTACTCCAATTATGGCTATGCTTTTATTGACCGTAATATTTTCATGATGATATCCATAAACATATATAACATCTCCATTGTTTGCAGCGTTTATTGCATCTTGTATGCTTTCTTCATTTCCTACATAAAAATTATCCGCTTCTATCATATAAAATGAGGATGCGACCAGTACAATCAGTAATGTAAGCCATTTCTTCATGTTTTTCATGCAACTTAAATATTTTCTCATTTAAAATATTTACCAATAAAGCAGTGCTTAGAACAAGTTTATATAAAATCCTCAAAAAAATATCCAAAAATTTTTATTTATTAAAGGCTATTTACACAATGATAAAAGCTTATATTCTTATATTGACATACGTTGGTAATCTAAAAAGTGTATTAAATGAGATGAAGAATCTTAAAAATGTGGAAAGCATTGCCGTCATAGCTGGAGATTATGATATTATTGTTAAAGCAAATGTGAACGATCTTGAAGAACTGATGGAACTTACAGATGAAATACATGCAATAAAAGGCGTAAAAAGGACAAATACACAGGTTGTAGAAAAAGAGATTAAAATATGATAAAGATTAGAAAAAAATATCTATTTTATACCATTGCAACGATATCGGCAGTTATATCAGCTGCTGTTATATCTATTGATACATATATATCAAATGTTTTAATAAATGATCCATGGGTTTTATGCCTCTCTGCCTTTCTTGCTGGAACAGTTATAACTTTCTTTATCAGCTTGATTTTATCAATTCCAATTAAAGGAAAGGTGGTCGGCTCTTTTATAGACCCTTCTTTCAAAGGATTGAGAATTTTAAAAAAAGAAGAGATAGGGTATCATATAATAGCTGGGATAGGGAATTCGATAACAACTTTTGCATATTTCTACATAATCTGGCTTTATAGAGACCCTTCGGCAATTTTATCTTTTTATCAAATTGTTATTCTTTACCTCCTCATCATGGAATGGGTGGCGGAGAAGAATGCGCCGACGCTGGCGGAGGTGGAGTCTTCTACGATAGTTGCATTTGGCGCCGTGCTTGCCTCCATATCTTTGCATGGACAATTGAATTTACTTGGACTGGCTATTGTATTTCTTATATTAAATCCTTCATGGGCTATCTTTTCCATATATCAGAGAAAATTGAAAATAATGAAAATTGGCAATTCTTATAATGATTCGATAAATATAAGATTCTGGAATCTTATTTTTACGACTGTTTTTACAC
>JAGGSX010000054.1 GCA_021158865.1 Thermoplasmata archaeon | reverse complement strand
GATTACAAATTGGGTTTACTAAACCACTTTTTATCAGTATTTTACCTCTTTCTCCCACTTTTTGCGACACTTAATCAGATTTTTTGACTTTTTACACAGCCTGACGTTTAAACGTTTTTGTCCATAACAGTTGAAACAAAATACTTTTTATGGAGAACGATTCCCATATAATACATATGTGCACCTGCTTCTTTTTCCTAAAAATCCCCGCATGCTGTTGGGCAGGCCTTACTACCAGAGGTACAACTTTTTCATGTTATCATATTGGTATGTATCGCTTTTCTGATGAATTCATGGTAATAGAGGGACTTTCCAATGGTATAATAATTGGTGCAAAGACCCTTCAGGCATGGAGGCTAAAGCTTGACTTTGAAAGGGATGAGATTATTATTGATCCAAAGGTAACAAGGCTTTGGCTACTGTAATGTTATTTTTCCTTTGTTTCTTCTCCTCCCACCAATGGCAACATGGCCTCAAGGCTAGGGTTATGAGGATTTAATCTTAGTCCCCTTTGCAATAGCCTTCTTGCCTTATCTCTTTGGCCTGTTTGTAAATAATAACGCACAGAAATTTGGTAAATTTTTATCTCATAAGGATATTTTTTTAATGCCTCTTTAACAATCTGCTTTAGCTTAGCATCCTCTCCAAGGGCTGAAAGGGTGTAAATAAAATAGATATAGGTCTCCTTTTCAGGCCAGATTTTTAAAGCCTTTTCTAGAAGCTCATATGCCTTTCCGTATTCTCCCTTATTTATTGCAGCAATTCCATAATTTCTTAATTTTTCTGCTTGTTTTTTAAGTTTCTCAGGCTCTATAATCTGCTCCTCTCCCTGGGGATATGGGGATGTCAATATACTCTTTACCTCTACCTTTCCCTCTATTAAAAAGGCTCCTGGCTCTGTGCTTCCCATATAGTTCCTTTTTAGGATTAAAGGAACATCACTTTTTACATTTAATTTGTTTTTCCAAAAGTTGTTTTCTGAGATAATGGCCTGGCCATTTAAAATTTCTATGGCCAATTCATTTTCCTCAAAGCGAGAGCCTGTAATAGAAATTTTTCCACCTTCAAGTCTAATTGCCTTATCAAGTCCAGTAAATATGCTGTCCTCTACCTTCACCCCCTGTGAGGTAGCTATAAGCAGTCCAACCTTCCCACCCTTAAGGGTCAATTTTTCAAAGGAGGCGCCTCCCTTAATTACAATCTTTTCTGCCCCATTTATAGTAGTTCCTTGCAAAAGGAGCCTTCCAGAAGGCACAATCTCAATGCCTACCCAACTATCCTTTTTGGGATTAAAGATAGCATTTTTGATATCTAGCTCACCTTCAACCATAATTTTTGCCTCCTTTCCACACATAACATTTACAGAAGGGCCAATCTGTGCCTTTGTGCCAATTGGGACTTTTGTAGTCTTTGCAAGCAGATAACGGCCAGCAGAGAATGTGCCAATAAGGGTCTCAGGCAGGGTCTGCTCTGTAAGCACAGGCAAGGCAACAGGACCACATTGAGCAGGTTTGGACCTATTGCCAACCTCATCTAAGGCAATCACACGATAAAAATAGGTCTTCCCAGGTTCAACTGCTTTATCTTCATAGGAGAATTCACTTACCTGGGCAATTTCTTTATATCCTGATAAAGGACTTTCACTGCGGAGGATAAGAAATCCTACAGTCTCTATATCCTCAGTGTGCCAACCAAGTTTTATAGCATCTTTCTCAACCTGTGGAGAAAGGCTCTGTGCCATCTCAGGTGGACAACCGTCTATGGTGATAAGGGGGGAGGTCTCTATCCAATCCCTGGTCTGACCATCTGGCCTTCTGAGATGGGCCACCAATATACCATTTTTAAGGCTATCTCCTTCCTGGACAACATACATGCCTTTATAAATCCCTGGCTCTGCCTCTGTCATACCTATTCCCTTTTTGAACTCACCTAGGTCAAAGCTTGCATTCAGCCCCGCATCCCCTTCAAGCCCCACCATAATCCTATCACCCAACTTAAATGGGGCAGGGGTGATGTTTGTCACTAACCTTAAGATTTTTGGCCTCTTTGTTGCCTCCGAAAAACCAGGCATCAGGCTGCTTACCTTAAATGCCCACTCAAATACTGCATTTTTAATGTGGATATCGCCTGTATCTGTCACCGCTGAAGAGACCACAGCCGCAATAGCACCCAATGGGTCGGCTGCAATAGAAACCTTTCTCCTCCTTGCCTTCTCCCGCCAGCAGCCAAGTTTTTTGGCCCTATTGTAAAGGCATAATTCAGCATCTATCTTGTAGTATTGGGCCAAGAGGATATTGAAACGAGAGAGCTGATATACGGTGATTGTCACAAGGCCATCGGTATCTGGCAATTTTTTAAACACCGCCGCAGGAGAAAAGGTTTTAAGGGAAAGGCCCTTTCCTACCTTTGTATCCACAGTAGCAAGTGGCAGGGTAAAAAAACCCTTACCTACAAGATAGTTTTGGATAACACCCCTAATAAGCCCACTTGCAAACGGTGGGGGTGAGACCTTCTTGGCAAAAAAGGGTGATAGGATAGCCACCCTCCTTGGTAAGTCCTTTTCAGCAATGTAATATATTTTATCGACCTTTTTGGTTTTTCTCTTACTTGCATGGAGACAAGAGGTATTGAGAACTAAGGCTATAATCAATGAAAATATAAGAAAATCCATTCTTTTCATCTCAAAAACCTCAATTTTATTTTACCACAATTTTTTTAATCTTGTATTAGGATAATAAAAGCTAAGAATCTCGGAAAAAGATTTACCTGCCTTGCCCAACTCTTGTGCCCCCCATTGGGAATAGCCCACTCCGTGTCCCCAACCACGGCCTTCAAAGATAAATTTATCTCTTGATTTATGGATTGAAAAGAGGATTTCTGGCAGTTTCAATGCACGGCGTAAGGTGGTACGGGTGCGAAAGACACCACCTCCTCGCTTGGCTACAATCCTTACCTTTATAATCCTCCCAGAGGGACCCTTTTCTGCTGGAAGGATGTCCTGCAGTCCCCTTATCTTTAGGCCAATGCCCCGCAGGGCCCTTTCTACCTCCTTTACGGTATATGCCCTTTTCCAGTGTGACATCTTTCCTTTAAGGCTGGCTGGGTCTGGATGGGCAATAAGGTATGACTTATACAGTTTAAATATACTCCCAGCAGAGGCAGTATATCCACCACTGTTTGCAGTGTACATGGCCAGAATTGGCCGCTTTTCTTCCATTAAAACCAGCCCTTCTGTATCAATTACCGCCTTAGTGCTTCTAGGGTCTTCCCTTTCTACTCCCCTATAGGCCTGATCCCCCTCATTATCTACCAAATCATATTCCCAGTTTTTCCGATGTAATGCTTGATAGATGGCGTATGTCCGTGCAGCCACGGCCTGTGCCTTTAAAGTCTCAAGGGGCCATGAGGCATAGGATTCAGAGGGCACAACAGAGAGTAAATAGTTCTCTATATCAATAATATTTGTTACCATCAGGTTGTTATCTTTAACCTTTAGAGAAATTCTTCCCCTCACTGTTTTTTTGTTCCTTCCAGAAATCACCTTTAAGGGAGATTTTGCCGAAATGGTAACAGGGGATGAAAATTCAGACCCATTTATATAAATTGTACCATTTTTTAAATAGCAAGAAATAGCATTTTGGGGGATTGGGTTTCCATCAATGAGGAGACCTTTACCTTCTATTGCTACTTTTTTCACCCTCCGATGGAGCAATACCCTGACTTTTGGTCTTTTGACCTTTGGTACAGGTTTTACAATAGCCTTTTTTGCCTTCTCTAATAACACCTCTACCTGAAATATAAAACGGCCTTTAGGGTATTTTCTAACATAGACCTCTAAGACCTTGGTTGCCTCCTCAAATCTTCCCATATCAAAAAGAAGCAGGCCTTTACGATATAAGGCAATCTCTTCTCCTTCAGGGTATTCTTTAATTATCTGGTCATAAATCTCTAATGCCTCCTTCTCTGCATCTAAAAAGGTAGAAAGTAGATTGGCCTTATACAAAAGGGCCTTTAACTTTGTCTTTCTATAAACTGTTACCTCATAGGCGGTATTATAGGCATCAAGTGCTTCTAAGTATTTACCCACATCTATTAAATAACTGGCATAGTTTATATTCCACTGCGCAAGCCTCTCTGAAGAAAGGGCATCATCCTCAGCCCA
>JAGGSX010000192.1 GCA_021158865.1 Thermoplasmata archaeon | reverse complement strand
GCATTAACGGAATGCCATATTTTAGATGAAAAGTATGATAAAAATTAATAAATATTGCATTCTGTTATATGCCAGAAGGAGGGAAAAAGAATGGATGAAGTAAGTAAAGTAAATAAAGTTAATCAAAAGCAGATTAACGCTGATTATGAGTGGTTATTAATGCAAAATTTATCAAAATATAAAGGGCAATGGATTGCTATTTTGAATAAGAAAATTATTGCACGAGATGACTCTTTAAAAAAAGTTATTAAAAAAACAACATCTATGAAACTAAATACTACTCCTTTATATATTCAAGTTCCAGAAGGATCCATTATAACATGATGGAGGGATGGATTGGCTAATCTTTCATATGCTTTTACACCCTTTAAAATTGATAACCATATCATACTTCGCCCCATGCTTCCTGTAACATTAAAGTATGGAGATATAGAATTTCCAACAATGCTGCTTATTGATTCGGGAGCTGATTATTCCATGCTCAGGAGGGAAATAGTAGAAGATGTATTTCAAATAAGCGTGGATAGTTTGGAAAGAGTAGAAACTACTCAAGGAATAGCAGGAAAAACAGATGTGGGAATCTTGGATATAACCATAATATTTGGAAAAGAAAATTTATATTTTGAGGAGAAAATTCCATTCAGGATACCTTTGGATCCTGATAAAGATGTGCCAATATCTCTTTTAGGGCGCATTCCCTTCTTTTATAGATACAGGATTGATTTTCGTATGGGTTATACAACAGATCCCGCATTAGGTAAATTTGTTATTTATCCAGAAAAGCATAAAAGAAAAGCCGATAAATATGCACATCCATTTAAAATTAGCAAAGAAAAATGAGGAAAGCTTTTTACCCCTGCAATACTAATTTCGGAGGTGGCTCTATTAATACATATTCTTTGCTGTAATCAATCTCTGTAATGGTCGGCAGTGTAAGGCTCTGGTTTCAATCCTTTTCTTTCTCTTATTTTTCTGGTTATTTCATCCTGTAAAAATTCTGGCAATGGTTCAAATCCCATATTTTCAGTGCTCCATAAGACACGACCTCCAGTGGCACTTCTTATAGCAGAGGCAAATCCAAACATTTCAGCAACAGGAGCTTTAGCCTGTATTATGCTCATATCTCCTTCATTCTGAATATCAAGTATGGTTGCCCTTCTCTGATTCAATTCCCTGCTTACATTTCCCATCAGCTCGTGAGGAACTGATATATAAACTTTTTGCATTGGTTCAAGCAATATCGGAGTTGCAAGAGTAATTGCTCCATAAATTGCATTTCTCATGGCAGGTATTAGCTGAGCAGGTCCTCTATGAATTGCATCTTCATGAAGTTTTGCATCAACCAAGCGGACTTTTACACCCTGCAGCGGCTCAGCTGCCTTCGGCCCAGTCTGGCAGACTTCATCGAATGCCTGTTTCAATAATTCTTTTGCTTCATTTAAATGCTGTATCCCTTTTGTTACATCTGTTATCAAATTTGCTCCATTGACTCCAAAAATTCCTTTTGCTTCTTCCCTGCTCATCCCAAGGTCTATAAGCTTCTTAACGACTTCTTTTTTATGCTTTTTTATGTTTTCTGGAATTTCTCCTTCAAGTAATGCCTTAGTAATGCTTTCTTCAAGAGGCTCGACTTCAACATAAAGATAATTGTGCTTATTTGGTGATTTTCCTTCAAATTCAGGTGATTTCTTTCTAACGGTTTCTCTATATATAACAGTAGGCTCTGAAACAAGAATATCAACCTTATGTTCATTTTTTATTCTATATTCAGTTATTTCAAGATGCAATTCACCCATTCCTGACATTAAATATTCGCCTGTCTCCTGATTTATTGCTACATGTATGGAAGGGTCAGCTTTTGATATATCTTTTAAAACTTTAACCAATTTTGGTAAATCTGAAGGTTTTTTGGCTTCTACTCTAACAGTAACAACAGGCTCTGAAATATGCCTTATTTGTTCAAATGGTTCAACATCAGGTATGCCTGTAACAGTCGCTCCTGCTATCGCATCTTTCAATCCAGATATGGCAGCAATATTTCCAGCAGGTATTTCCATAACTGGTATTCTCGAATCTCCTACCATGACAGCAACCTGCTGTATTCTATAGGGCTTTGGCATTCCAGAAATCCATACTTCATGTCCCTCTTTCAATGTCCCAGAAAAAACTCTTCCAAATGTTATTTCTCCAGCGTGAGGGTCTATCAAAATTTTTGTTACCATCAATGCTAATGGACCCTTTGGATCGCAGTTTATCATTGACTTGCCAATTTCAGAATCATGTTCTCCATGCCATATATTTGGTATTCTATATTTTTGCGCTTTTTCTGGGTCTGGCAAATGCTGAATAACCATATCCAGACTAACTTGATGAATTGGAGCTTTTTTTGCAAGAGTTTTTTGATCTCCTTTTTTAAGGTAATCATAAATATCTTTAAAAGTTATTCCGCTTTTCTTCATGTAAGGAACAGATATAGCCCAATTGTGCAATGCACTTCCAAAAGCAACAGTTCCATTATCTGGTTTTACCATCCATTCTTCCTTATATTCATCTGGAGCCATTTTTTTGATAAGCTTATTAACTTCTGTAATTATCTTGATGAATCTCTTCTGCATTTCATCCGCATCTAATTTTAGCTCATTTATAAGACGGTCAACTTTATTTATCAATAAAACAGGTCTGACACGCTCCCTCAAAGCCTGTCTCAAAACAGTTTCAGTCTGAGGCATAACACCTTCTACAGCACAAACAACAACTATAGCTCCATCAACAGCACGCATTGCTCTTGTAACATCTCCTCCAAAATCTACATGCCCGGGAGTGTCGATAAGATTAATCAGATATTCTTTTCCCATATATTCATGAACCATGGAAGCTGCTGCTGAATTTATTGTTATTCCTCTCGCCTGCTCTTGCTCGTCATAGTCCAAAACCAACTGCTGACCGGCAAGCTCTTCAGATATCATTCCTGCCCCAGCAAGCAAATTGTCCGAAAATGTTGTCTTTCCATGGTCAATATGGGCAACAACACCAATATTTCTTATTCTATCGGGCTTATACATCAAATCCTTAGCTTTTCTTATGTTCTCTTCTTTCCTTCCCATTTCATCACCTTGCACTCTGTGCTATTCTTTCAATTTCTAATTTTTTTGTTACCGCAAAACTTGCTGTTTCATCACGAGAGGCAGCTATTATCTCATCAGCAAGGCAATTAGCCATGCTCTTTTTATTCCTCATTGTTTTTGAAACAGCACCTTTAGCTATATTCCTCAAAGCAATATCAAGGCGGCGCAGGGGGGCGCTGTCCACTGCCTGAGGAACATATATTCCTGATAAAAATAATCTTGTTGTTTCTTCTCTCGGAGCTGCATTTTCTATAGCTCTTACCAAAACCTGCAATGGATTCTCTTTTGTCTTTTTGTTTATTGCATCAAATGCTTCCCTTATAACCCGCAATGCTTTTGATTTCTTCCCTGTATATCTTTCAGTTCTCATAAGATTGTTTGCAAGTCTTTCTATAAGAGATAAATTAGCTTTTCTAAATCTTGTATTCCCATGCTTCCCATGGGTGTGGAGCTTATCGCCTCTAATATTCATATAATTGGCTAAGCCTTTATCCCTTATGACGATATCCTCAACTTCATATTTTCCAAACAGCTTCATCATCTCACTGGTTTTTCGATTTTACCTTTAACCAATTCTTTTAAAGAAACGTTATTAACTTTAACAACTTTATATCTCACACCAGGAATATCTCCATAAGAACGACCCATTCTTCCTCCAATACCTTCTATTAAAACTTCATCATGCTCGTCAATGAATGTTATTGCTTTATCTCCAGGAGCAAAAGCTGTAACAATCTTTCCATTTTTTATGAGCTGGACTTTAACACATTTTCTTATGGCAGAATTAGGCTGCCTTGCCTCAACGCCCACCTTTTCCAAAACAATACCACGCCCCTGGGGGGCGCCTTCCAATGGGTCTGTTTTCCTTTTAAGTTCCAGTATTCTTCGCTTATAATGGCGATCGTGCCATCTAAATTTTTGCCTATCTGCCTTTAACTTCCTTGCCGAATATAATCCTCTACCCATGCTATCTGCAAATACCATAAGGGTATATAACTATAACGCTCAAAGCAAAGGGTTTGTCGATTTAATCAGAATGAATAAAGAAATTGTCATGTAAGTGCTTATGT
>JAGGSX010000124.1 GCA_021158865.1 Thermoplasmata archaeon | reverse complement strand
ATAAATTATCCTTTCCTGAATTATCTCAACCCCTTCATATTCCTCTTCAAGCAATTTTACATTAAATCCTGCTATGATTCTATTCAATGGATTTGAATTTGTTTGAGCTTCCACAATATCCCTTTTTGATATATCACCAACTTCGGCTTTTCTTATAGGAATATTCTTATCTTTCAAAAGAAAAACAAGAGCTTCAAGAGAGCCAATTGCATCTGCCTTTATTATTATTCCTTCTTCCTGAGTTTCAATGTTCATCTTCATTGCATTCTTTATTTTTTTAATATCCCTTTCAACATCTTCAACAACTTTTATTGGAGCTCCTGCAAATGTTTTTTCAAGTTCTGGAGCAGCTATTTTTATTCCACATGCAGCTGTGCATTCTTTAACATTCTGAAAGCGGTCTGATGGGTCTCTAATTTCATCAAGAGGTTTTGGTTTCAGCAAAGCTCTTACCGTTGTTATAAAAGGTTCATTTTTTCCAGCCACAACAATTTTATCTCCGACTTTTATCACTCCATTATAAACTATGGTATCAATTGTTGTTCCAAGTCCGCGTTCTTCTTTAACTTCCAAAACCACGGCTTCCCCTCCTTTTTTCTGGCTCTTCAAATTTTTTTCCAAGAATTTTTGAGCAAGTCCAATTAAAATCATCAGTAGTTCTGGTATACCTTCACCTGTTTTAGCAGAGATGGGAACAATGGCAATGTTGTGTGTAAAATCTCTTATTTTGTCATATCTCTCTGCAGAGAAGCCCCTATCATAAAGCATGCCAACAAGTCTATAAAATTTCTCATCAAATTCTTTTTTAACCATTTCATTTTGAATTTCAATTCTCTTGCTAACTATGCCATCGCTACTTCTCCATCCATGTATTGCATCTATCTTATTCGCAGCAACAACAAATGGTGTCTTATATCTCTTTAAAATTTTTATTGACTCATCTGTCTGTTCCATGATGCCTTCATTTATATCTATAACGAGGATTGCCAGGTCAGCAAGGGAGCCGCCCCTCGCCCGCAGGGTTATAAAAGCAAAATGACCTGGAGTGTCAATAAAAAGCAAACCTGGTATCTTGAATTTTTTTTCTTTTAAGAGCCCGCCGCATATTTTTTTTATTGCATCCAATGGAACTTCAGTTGCTCCAATGTGCTGAGTTATTGCACCTGCTTCTCTATCTGCTATGGCAGAACCTCTTATATAATCTAACAATGTTGTTTTTCCATGGTCGACATGTCCAAGCACTGCTACAATGGGCTGGCGAATATACACATGCAAGAAAAAGCACAAGGTTAATAAATATTTTTGATGGAGATTAATTTAAAATTATTTATATACCTCTTTTAATTCAGATTGAAATGATAAAAGTTAAAAATTTGAGAAAAGAGTATGACAACATTATTGCAGTTGATGGTGTATCTTTTGAAGTAAAAAAGGGTGAAATTTTCTCTTTACTTGGACCAAATGGAGCTGGGAAAACAACAACAATAAAATCAATACTTGGTTTAATAAATTATGACGGAGAAATAGAAATAGACGGAAAGAATATGAAGGAAAGGGAAAAAGAAATTAAAAAATTAGTTGGTTATCTGCCAGAAAGAGTGGCATTTTATGATAATCTGACTGCTTTCCAAACATTGCAATTTTTTGCTGAATTGAAAGGGGTGGAAGATAAAATAGATGAATTATTGAAAGAAGTTGGCTTGGAAAAAGATGTAAATAGAAAAGTTAGTGGTTTTTCAAAAGGTATGCTGCAAAGACTTGGTTTTGCACAATGTTTGCTTGGCAATCCAAAATTACTTATCTTGGATGAGCCCACAACAGGCTTGGATGCTGTTGGAGCTTACGAACTGAGAAATAAAGTAAAAGAATTAAATAAGAAAGGCGTTACAATTCTTTTTTCTTCCCATATACTTTCTGAAGTTCAGGAATTGAGTCATAGAGTTGCAATAATGAATAAAGGTAAGATTGTTGCAATTGATACTGTAGAAAACTTGAGCAAAAAATTAGAAATACAGCCGAAATTGAGAGTGGAGTTGCAACAGTCATCTCCTTATATAATAAATGTAATAAAAGGAATAAAATCTGTAAAGGATATTAAAGTAGATAAAAATATTTTGGAAATAACATGCCCTGCAAGTGCAAAGCTTTCTATTATAAATACAATTGAAAATGAAGGAGGAAAAATAGTTGATTTTAAAACAATTGAGCCAACATTGGAAGAAGTATTTATGAAAGTGGTGAAAGAAAATGAATGAAATAATAACAATAGCAAGAAAAGAATTTATGGATAATTGGCGTAATAAATGGATTTTGGGAATATCTACTATATTTCTTATTTTAACACTTGTAATTTCATATTTTGGCTCTCGCGGCGGCGTCGGCTGGAAGGATTTAGATGTTACCATTACAGGAATGATAAATTTGGTTACTTTTTTAATTCCTATCATAGGGCTCATGCTTGGTTATGCATCGATTGTTGGAGAAGAAGAAAAAGGTTCATTGGAACTTCTATTGTGTTATCCTGTTAGAAGGGTTGAGGTGCTTTTTGGCAAATTTTTGGGATTGAGCACTGTAATGGCAGTAGCAAATTTTATAGGATTTGGAGTAGCTGGAATTGTGATAGGAATAAATGTTAAAGGAGTGCGATGGGGTAGCTATGGCATATTTATAATTTCTTCTATCCTTCTCGGAATTGTATTCATAGCAATTGCCATGCTTTTTTCATGCTTATTCAAAAAAAGGAGCACAGCCATGGCAGGGACAATATTCCTGTGGTTTTTATTTGAAATGATATGGGGTGTAATAGTTGCTGGCATCCTCATAGCACAATATGGAATAGAAAAAATGACAGACCAAAATTTTGTAGCTCCTAACTGGTATTATCTATTATCACTAATAAATCCAATAAAAGCATATTCTACCTTAGTGTCTTTGAACACTCCAATCAACAATATGATTGGCAAGACTCCATCATTTGTGAATACACCCTTCATGCTTATTATTTTATTTTCATGGATGATTGCATCATTGCTTATAGCATATTACATTTTCAACAGAAAAAATTTATAATATTATTTCAATAAATTTGCTATCTCTCTGGCAACACTTACCTTACTATAAGCACTTTCTATTGTATCAGTTGTGATTATTTCATCTGCTCCAGCATTCAATATTCTCTCGTCTGCATTTCCTATAAGCAATCCATGTATGCATGCAACATATATCTTCCCCGCTCCCTGATTCTTTAACTGCTTTATCGCTTCAATCATTGTTCCACCTGTAGATATAATGTCATCCAAAATAAGGGCATCTTTGCCTGCAACATCCATTTCTTTAACTTTTGTCGAAACCTCACTACCACTTATCCTTTTTTTTTCAAGATAGTTATAACTGCAACCAATTACTCTTGCAGCCTTCTCCGCCATCCGCATGGCGCCTTTATCTGGGGCAATAACAATATCAACTTTTCCTTTGAAATATTCTGCCATTGAATTTGTTGCGTCAATTGCTTTTCCTTCAATAGAAAAAAATTTTATGATATATTCTTTATGAGGATTTATTAAAATAATTCTGTTTGCATCCTGTTCTATCAATTTAGCCATTTTCTCTGCACTTACTGCTTCTCCTTCTTCAAATATTTTATCCTGCCTTCCATAGCCATAATAAGGTATGACAATATCAATGTTTTTTGCTATTCTTTTTGCCGCATCTTGTAATAAAAATAATTCAATTATGTTTTCATTTGGATATGTATTTTCAACAATTATTGCATGGTCAAATTTATCATTTATTTTGACATAGCATTCTCCATCTGGAAAGCGTTTTATTGAAACATTTGCTATTGGAACATTCATCTCTTTTGAAAGATTTTTTGCAAGCATTGGGGAGGAAGAACCAGCTATAATTTTCATAAAATGTTATTGAAAAAGTATTTTTATAATTTGGGCATTTATAGGCATCTACATTTCAGCATACTTTATAAAAAATTTTTATAATCCGTTTGCATAATTAAATGAAATTTGGTTGGAGATATAATATGAGGATAATAATTGAGTTTGTCAGAAAGGAGATTGTTTTATTTATATTTCTTTTTATGCTTGCTATTGTAGCTCTTTTATATCCCCACGAAATAATAAATGGTCGCAGAGTATGTAAAGCAAGAATTCAGATTGCAAGAATCAAGTTTTAAGAATATATGCCGTTATGCCATTATAACCTCAAAAGAA
>JAGGSX010000033.1 GCA_021158865.1 Thermoplasmata archaeon | reverse complement strand
ATCAATGGAGGGGATTTGGTGGGGTTATAGCGGTATAGAAAATATTATTAAGCTTCTTTTATTGTGCCACCATTATCGGAAGCATTGTATGTAATTTCAAATGGTATGGAAGTTTGATTATATGGATGCATTCCATTTATTATTGCTACAGGAGGAGTGTCATCTAGCATATGGCTTTGGTTATATATAGGGGAGTATGTTATAATATCTCCATATATGTAAACATCATCAATCAATGCTCCATATCCAGTTCCATATGGAGAGCTATATGTGAAATTAAGAATGATAATATTTCCATCCGCTATATCAGATATATTGATTATCCATGGTCCAGTTGAATTTTCATCGAGCATTAAAACATTTGTCCAGTTTCCTCCATCATCTGATGAAATATTTAGCCATAGTTTTTCATTACCCATTGTCTTAAATGCTCCATTGAAGTAAAGCATTGTATTGTTAAAAAGTCCGCAACTTATGGGAGCAGAAACTAAAGAATCATGACTTTGAATCTCTAACTCGCCATACTGATCAAGCAACATGAAATGCCCTTCCAATGGCTCATCAACCCATTCTGGAGTTATATTTGTCCATTCCCATGTGTAATCAAAACCATCTAAATCAATGGCTGCCCATCTTGAATCGTCATTAAAATTATCATAAAATATTGTTCTATTTTCTTCAACAGCTTCTCCATAATACTCTATGTAATGCATTCCTTCTCCTTCCAGATAAAATGTTTCATTATATTCCATCCAAGGAGGCCATGAATCCCCATACCATATACGATAATAATCTTCTACGGGGTAAGGTGGCTCAGGTTCATCTATAATTTCAATAGGTGTATATGATGTAATCCATACCATTTCGCCATCATTATATTTTGGCTCTCCTATTACTTTTATTTTATTTACACAAATCAAGTGGTAATCTTCAACTTCTCCAAACTGAGCATGAGCGTAGGTATCATGTAATATTTCACCAACTGCTATAAAAGGATGATGTGAATCATATCTCGGCCATGGCGTTCTGCCAGCATTTTCACCGTAGTCAAGTCTTGCCCTGACCCATATTTCTCCACAAGCATTCCATGGGACAGTAAACGTTGTTTTTCTGAATGCATTCTTATTTAATAGTGGAATCAATGGATTTGATAGATTAAATGGAGACCAGAATATTCCATAACAGCATGTCATACCAGGACCACCCCACCATGTGCATTGTTTTGCCGGGCATTTCACCAAATGTTCTCCGCTATCATCCCAATCTCCATCACAATTCCAGTCAAAGTATGTGTTTATATATATTTTCTTGCTATCCCTTTTATTTGCCTGAAATTCATCATATCTTCCATGGTCAGTATCGTTTATGAATGGATTTTCCGTCTGGATATGAAATTGTATATTATATGTGCCACCCACAAATACTATTGTGGGCAAAGAAACACCGTCATCATAGAAATCCATATCTGGAAGAATGGATACATTGTATGGAGGATGAGGAGTAGGTGGAACGCGAGATGGCCATAGATTTGGTGAAATATCTACATCATAAGGTGGAGTTGTATTCACATTTGCATCATATTCAGGGCTGACATCCCATCCAAGCCATTCCTCACCAATATCCTCATGACTTGCTCCATGACTCAGTTCATGCCATAAAACAGTTGGATAAAGTCCTGGCAAGCCAAGATATGGATCCGGAGCATCTCCAAAATCAAACCCACTTATCATTCTAAGGCGACCGTCATTATATATGCCGGACATGACGGTATTTCGGAGTGTTCTCCTAGGATCAACCTTTCTTAAAACCCAGTTTTTAACTTCTGAATTATTGAGCCATGGAAATTGACACCAGAAATGAGCAACTTCTCCAGCAACCATAGGAGTTGCCATTGATGTTCCAGACATATATCTAACCAATGAATATTTTTCATTTGCTTGGAAAGGTTTTAAATTTGCGCCAATATCTGCATTTCCTACTTCAACAAAACTTCCTGGTGAATAAACTCTAACACCTCCAGCCACTCTCACTCTTACTTGGGTTAATCTTTGGTCACCTATAGAAATTATATTATTACCATCCTTATCAATATAAATGAACTCATCGTCAAATTGATTGTTATTATTCCTCCAATCCCAATATTTTTCATTTGGTGCAAAACTATGTAAACAATCTCCTGCATCACTTTCGCCAGACTGGACTTGACTATTACCCTCAAAAGATTCATCATCTACTGTAGTTAGTCTTATATCATTAACAGAAACCCTTCCATTCCCATCCACATCCCTATAAATGTCTTCATTAAACTCATACCTGCTATTGCGGGGTATTAAATCTATATGTCTTTCATTTGCTGCAAATGAGTGGAGACCGTTTTCTGCATCGCTATCTCCTGCATTAACTATAGAACCATGATGATATTTTAATTCTCCATCAATATAAACATCCATCAATCTTCTATCCCCAGCTGAGATTTTATTGTCATTATTACCGTCCCAATAAATATACTCTCCCGCATCATACCGATTATTACCATTTTTATCCCAGTATTTTTCATGAGCATCAAAATTAAATATGCGATATCCCTCAACACAATCAGTATCATCGCCTCTTACAGTTGAGCCAGCAGGAAATATCGCGGGAATGCTGGTTAACCTTCTATCTCCTGTAGAAACTTTATTATCTCCATCATTGTCTCTATAGACATATGTTCCATGCATAGCTAAACTTAATATATTCTCTCCTGGAGCAACTATATCAACAGATGTTGTGCCATAATTTGAAAAGCCCGCAAGTCTATCTTGATTATCTGACGCTGCAACTGTTATTATATTTGGATTAGTACATTCCGCAGGATAAACATCCCATGGATTTGCTGGATTATCTAAATCTCTGCCATCATTTCCAGCAGCGCATACAAATAATATGCCAGCATTATTAAGACGATTTATGGCATTCTGAAGAGCATTTCTTATCGCTATGGGGATAATTGGTTGTGACCATGCTGCACTAAAACTAACCACTTTTACATTTATACCATGAGCTTTAGCCCAGAGAATGTAATTTATACATCTCTGGAATACAGCTACACTACCTGGTACTCCTCTGAGAGCCATCAACTGTGCTCTCCAGCATACTCCTGTTACTCCTATTCCATTATTTCCATGAGCGCATATTATGCCAGCACAATGAGTTCCATGCCCATCTTCATCATCTGGAGAGCCATCTCTATCTATAAAATCAGCACCATGAATATCATCAACTACACCATTTCCATCATCATCTGGATTAAAGGGATTTGGATCTCCATCAAAATCTGGATCCATCCAGTCAATCAAACCATCTCCATCATTATCTATTCCATCATTTGCAATATCGCCTGGAGGGTCATTTGGATTTATCCATAGATTTGCCACAATATCTGGATGATTTAAATCAACGCCCGTGTCTATTATTGCAATAACAAAACTGTTATTATTCCAATCTTTTCTACAATCTGTTAGATGCTCCCATGCTTGAGGGGCATCTATGTCAGCATCTATTAAACCGGTTGGCACACCAGGATTTATTCCATAGTTGTTAAGATGCCATTGTTTTGGATAACATTGGTCATTTGGAGAGGTGAGATGTTCGGGCTTATAAAGAAGATGCCCATACATATCTAATGATGCCATGCTGACATTTGTATCATTCTGAAACATATATAAAGTATCAAACTCTGATTGATTATCTGCTGTTATATTCAAAAGATATACATTTACATACGGAAGATATTCTATTACTTCTGTTCCATAGTTTGCTATCGTTGCATTTATTGTTGAATTTGAGACATTTTGCTTAAATTCAACAATCAACGAATTTGGAACAAATAATGGCTTCATCCATCCATTTTTTATGGCATGTGGCCATCTATCTTTATTGCTTCCTCCAGAAATGTTGTAGGGATGGTCAACAATTAAATCAAAACCGCTCATGTTTTGGAAATATCCATGCTTGTTATCAGGCGTGGTAAAATCGTTCCAATAGTTACCGCCCATAGGATAACCATTGTCCCATGTATTGTTTCCATTGTCATATGCTTGGACGGTATTGTTAACAAAATTATTGTAGAATACTGTATTGTTATTGCAATTGCTTGATGAATAAATTCCGTACGTATTATTTGAGATACTGTTTAAATAAATTGAATTGTTTCCAGACTGCCAGTATAAATGAACGCTTCTGGAATA
>JAGGSX010000095.1 GCA_021158865.1 Thermoplasmata archaeon | reverse complement strand
ACCAGTAGTGTGTTAGTTCTGGATATCCAGATTGACTGCATGTGCACATTCCATCGACATCCCAGTCTGGATCCGGAGATGCATAATCTCCATCTGGGTCATTTGATGTATCCCACGTATTCTCAAATCCCTCGGATAGTATTGTTTCAGATGGTAATGGGGTTGGAGTTCTTACCTCTCCAGTTTCTTTATCAATTGCACTTCCAGAAAAGCTTCTCATATCTGTCTTCTCTTGCGGTTGCTCTGAAATTCCCATATTACCTCCTGCTGTGAGCGCAGAAGGACTGATTACCGTAGTTGATGGCATCTGTTTGTTAGTATTTTGTGCTCCAATCATCGCTACAGGCGCTGCCATAAGTATTGCAATCGCTATAACCATCGATACTTTACCCATTCTCTTCACAATCCCCTTATTTATTCGGTTTTTTCCTTTCATGTTTTGCCTCCAAATATGTATACAAAAAGGGATATATAAATTCTTTGGTGGCTCTGCCTTGTCTTAATGCATATATTTTTTGCTTATTTATCATTTTGTAGCAAAACATCATAACTTACAAAGTAATCATACATAGGTAACATTTCTTAAACCAATTTCTATTCTTCATAGAGGAAAGATAGAAAATGTTACATATTCTTAGAGAATAGAAGAAGATAAACTACAAAATTTTGAAAAATCATAAAAGAAATGGTTCTCCACCCCTAATCATTAATAATAATTCATTGCAATATCTATAAGAGGAGAGAAAATTATAAATATCAAAGCTGAAATAAAAATTATGAAAACCATAGGTATATTGATTGGAGCCATTTTGCTTGCCTCTTTTATGATAAGTGCACAGGATACCGCGCCTCCTTCTATAATAGATGTTTCAGTTAATCCTGCAATCCAGCTACAGAATGGATATATAAATATATCATGTATAGTAATAGATAATGTAAGGGTTAATGTCGTAAAGGTAAACATTACATATCCAGATTCTTCCACCCATAACTTCACAATGAATTTCCTTCCTCCAAAACCATATTATAGCCCGAATTACTTTTACAACAATACCTACAGCCAAATTGGCACATACCATTTCTTTATATGGGCTAACGACACATCTGGAAATTCAAATAGAAGTGGCTTATATAGTTTTATCATAACAAATGATATTACTCCACCAGATACATATATAACAGCTGGACCTTTTGGAACAATACATTACAATGATGTTATATTTGGATGGAATGGAAGTGATGATATAACACCTACCAGTGAACTTGTCTACTCATATAAATTGGAAGGATATGATTGTTCATGGTCAAATTGGACCAGCCACACCTGTGTGGAATACCGCAATCTTCCAAATGGATGCTACATTTTTAAAGTCAGAGCCAAAGATGAAGCTGGAAATGTTGACCCAACACCAGCCGAGCGGGAATTTAGTGTTCAAATTGATAATACTCCTCCTGTAATAAGCAATGTCGAGGCTGAGCCGAATCCGCAGGCTGCCGGCGGGCATGTAAATATAACCTGCATTGTTAGAGATGATACACAGGTTGGTATAGTAAAGGTTATAATAAAATATCCAACATCTCGCACTGTAAATGAAACAATGCATTGTTCAAATGATGGAAGCTATTATTTTGACACAACATATTCTGATATTGGAAAGTATTATTACCATATATGGGCAAATGACACATCTGGAAATTCTGCAATAAGCGGCGAACATAGCTTTAAAATTATAAGAGAAGATAATAATCCTCCATTCGTTCATATAAAGAGACCAAGAGGGCACTTATATATAGCCGACAGAGAGATTATTCCAACCTTTAAAACAATTGTCATTGGAAGAATTACAGTTGATACCTATGCTTTTGATTATGAAACAGGTATAGAAAAAGTTGAATTTTACGTTGACAATTCATTAAAAGAAGTAAAAAGAGAACCACCATACAATTGGTTATGGAATGAGAACGCCATTGGGAATCACGCCATAAAAGTAATTGCATTTGATAAAGCTGGAAACGTAAATACAGATATGATAAGAATATTCATAATTAACTTTTGATTCTTTTTAGAAACATAGCAACAAAAATTATAAAAAGAATAGAAATGAATTCAAACCCTCCTTCTTTCCTTTTTTCTATTGGTCTAAAATTTTCATTTGGAATTTTATCTATATACCATCCATTCTTTGCCTGCATATCCAATCTCACACTTATGTCTGAAATATTTCTATAAATCTTCGGAATAACTATTTTCAAATAATTTTTGTTTATCTCATAGCTCGCATTTATAATCCCTCCTTCTACCCCAACATATTCAAATATTTTTCCTCCTTTATAATATATCATGATGTTTCCCACATCAAATTCACAATAAACATTTTCTTTCATTCTACCAGCAACTTTTGCAGTAAAAATTGTTTTATTATTCTCCTCCGCTACAGATGCATATATCAAATCTGCATTAGGATAATCAACAGGTTTCCCATTCAATCCAACATCTCCAGTTGCATCTTTTGCTTCCAATCCATTTATTCCAGATAGCATGTATGAAATAGCCGCCAGCAATAGAAATTTTTTTACCATCCTATAATAAATGAGCGTATCAACCTTATTATCATACCAACAATAGATTGCTCGATATATTGCTGGATATTAAATGAAAATTTTATTTTTACTTCGAGAGGGTCAGACCATCCACTTTGCCCTCCTCGGAAGTCCTTTGCTTTTACCCTCACTTCATAAGTTCCTCTTTTTTCCCATGAATGAGATGCAGTAACTTTCTCACCGCTTTTATAAGGTCCAAGCCATGTTGTATTTGTTCCATCTCCCCAATCAAACATATAGTATATGTCATCTCCATCCGGGTCTGTGGCTGACGAGGTATATTCATACGTTACCCCTCTCTTACCAGAGTTTGGACCCTGCGGCTTCTCCGGCTTATATGGCGGAATGGAGGGCGATGCAATTCCTATGGATGGGTCGCCAAATGGTTCCCATTCTTCCAAAGTTTTATAATCAAGTGCATAGGATTTTCCTACCTGATTTAGATACATACTTAATGTATTTGCCCACATTTCTCCAAAAGTTTTTGCACCTTCTTTATATGCCCTGAAAGAGCCGTATTCATTCAGTCCAGAAAGACCAGCAATTGTTGCTTTACCTCCATAAGTCCATCCTAATGCAGTATTTCCACAAGAAGCGATTGCCCCTCCCCCATATTGAGAAACAAATTTCCATCCCAAGCAGTTTGGTTCTTCATCAAATTTGCTGTTTGAGCAGGCATCCAATATTACTATTGGTAACTTTCCTCCATTTGAAAGAGCGTTTACATCACTCACTTTATATCCAGCTAATGGGAGCCATGTATTTGGTTTATCATGTGGATGTGTAGCCCATGAAGTTGGTGAGCCATGGCCAGAAAAACTAACAAATCCAGCCCCATCCTCAATTGCATTATTTATATTTGAAGCATACTTAACTTTACCATTTGATGCCCATATTTTTATTCCATCAAAATTATTCATCAACTCTAAGATTTTTTGTCCTTCATATTCTCCCTCGTCTATTTCATCGCTGTCACCTGGAAATGTATCTCCACCTACCACAACGATATTTGAAAACCACTCTTCTCCATAAGGTTTCATTTTTTCATAATTTATTATTTTATTTACAACCGTCTCCACTTCATTTTCATCTCTACATGCAAGCCTTCCGAGATAAACATCAGGAAATAAATCAACCTTATCTGTAGAACCTGTGTTTTCCCAATTATACTCCCCATATATCCCATTTCCATTACTGTCCCATGAAGAAAAGTTTCCATTGCTATCATATATGTCAGCATAATACAGGTCGCTTATAAAAACCTCATCATCCACAATATCATTCCCGTTTGCATAACAAACATGAGTATATCTAACTGGGAATTTTGATAACGAGCCGACAAGCAGAACATATCTAACGCCCCATTTTTCTATTGCATCTTTTATATAATACTTTATATCCTCTTGCTTATCCATCCCCCTCACAGGAATTTCATCTAAAGTTACCATAATCGTTGACATATTTTCTCCATTTTTATAATCCACCAATGGCTGAAGAGAGCTGGCAAACTCTGATGGTGATAAAATTAACAAATCATATTTTTCATCTATCTCCCTACTTTCTTTATAATCTACATCTATGTCTACTTTACATTTTTGTATGTATTTTATGAGATTTTTAGCTGGTATATATTTTAC
>JAGGSX010000157.1 GCA_021158865.1 Thermoplasmata archaeon | reverse complement strand
TGGGTGATGCCATAATATATGCAACAGCAAAAAAGGAAAATGCATTTGTCTTAACGGGAGACAGTGATTTCAAAGACAAAGAGAATGTTATATTCATAGAACATTAGAATGAAATATTGCAAGAAAGGGGGAAGGCGGAGGAAAGCATATTTAAA
Organism: Thermoplasmata archaeon; assembly: GCA_021158865.1. Lineage (GTDB taxonomy): Archaea > Thermoplasmatota > E2 > UBA202 > JdFR-43 > JAGGXW01. The sequence continues at coordinate 4,149 of JAGGSX010000157.1, read as the reverse complement.
TATGAATTTGGTTTAATTCATGATGGAAGTGGATGACATATCAATTATTCAAAAAAGATTGAAAATTTTGTTTTCATACACAATAGAAAATAGAGATAAAATTAAGGAGGCAATGGAAATACAAGATAAGTTGAGAAAGAAATCTGGAAAATGGAATGCCACCGAATTCATCAGGAGGGATAGAGATGAAAGGAAAATTTAGTTTCAGTTGGGAAGGTGGGTTGAAAGAGTTAAAAAATGAATATACCTCTGTTGAATTGCAACATAAAGCAATGGAGTGGAGAGAATGGAAATGCATATGAAAATTGGCAATCTGGAATTTCGTATAGTTGTTGAAAAAGATGAAAATGGCTATTTTGCTTTCTGCCCAGAATTGCAGGGATTCTATACACAAGGAAACAGCTATGAAGAAGTTATTGAAAATATAAAGGATGCAATCATGCTGCATATTGAAGATGAAGCAATGGAAGATGAAATAAAGGAAATAGAAGAATATGAAAGGAGAGAGAAAGAGAGAAAACTAAAACTGGAGGAGATTTAAAATGAAAATCATCAAAATTTTTATAGAAACTTTGGAAGAAATTTTGGATGAAGAAGGAATGGAGAGGATAAAAGAGGGAATGAAAGAAATAGAAAAAGGGGATTTCATTAAAGCAAGAATGAATGAGATAGATGGATTGATATGAAATTAACTGCTGTTATTAGAAAGGAAGGGAAATTTTATGTTGCTTTATGTCCTGAGCTGGATATAGCAAGTCAAGGAGAAAATATTGAAGAAGCATTAAGAAATTTAAAAGAAGCTATTGAACTGTATCTGGAAGATGAGGATGCGAAAATTTAGCCATGCCTTCTTTTTCCATTAATTTTTCCATTTCTTTTTGAGCCATCACATTTTCAAGATAAACTATGGCTCTTGCCACTTCATTATCGATATTCAGCCTGTATAACTGAGTTCTGCCATATTTCTTCGTTTTTATTATTACTTTCCTGTCCAATAATTTTTTGATTATTCTATACACTGTTGTTCGAGGAACGCCGCTCATATAAACAATATCTCCTATTGACAGATCTTCTTCATAATTATCCGCAAAGCGTTCCAATACAGCAACATCATGACAGCTCCCAAATATTTTTGTCAATGTTATTCCTCTCATGTTATCTAAATAATACCAAATTGGTATTAAATGTTTCGTTTTGGAATTTGTATTAATTAAAAAATCTGTGTGCAACCTAGATGATTTAGGAAAAACTGAGAGAGAAGTACTCATAAAGTGTGCAAAACTGGGAATGGGAATTTCAAGCAATAGAAAAATGGAGAGTATTATCAAACGTTTTCCTCCAAGAAGGAAAAAAAGAAGTCAGAGAAGCAATTGGAAGATTAGTCAGAAAAGGCTGCTTGCGGATACACAAACCAAAAAAGAAAATATTTTGCTTTACACGAGATGGACTCAGAATCGCACACATGTTGCTCTCGGAAGAAAGAGAAAAATTCTATCCGGTTTTGGATTTAATAAGTGATAAAATTTAATTAATAAACCGTATATGGAAAACATGGAAGATGATTCTGTTCTTTCTGAAGAAGAAAAGAAGATATTGGAAGAAAGCATTAAAGAATTTGAAGAAGGAAAAGCAGTGAAGCTGGAAAATTTTGAGAGGGAGGAAAGGCTATTCAAATTAGCTGATGAGATTCTGAAAAATAGCGAGTTAGATGATGAACAAATAGAGGAATTATCCAATAGAGTAAAGGAAAGGGTTGCAAAAAGACATGGAATTCAATGAATGTTCAATCTTTTTGCCATTTCTTCTTTAATGAGTTTGCTTATCTCCTCAGCATCCTCTTTCCTTAATTTGCTATTTTTTGTTAATTCATCCAGCAACTCCAAATCTTTTATCTTTTCTGGATTTTTCATCAAATTTATATCAATTCTAAAGATAAATTTTTTTATAGTTTCATCATTTTAATTTCAATGAGGGATGAGGAAATTATTAAAGAACTGAAGGAAATAAATGAAAAACTGGAGGAGATAAGAAAAAAACTGGAGAAAATTGAAGAGCTTATTTTACCAACCGAGGAAATTTCAGAAGAGGAAAAAGAGGAATTAGAAAGATTGAAGAATGCTCCAATGGATGAATTCATTGAATGGGACGAGTTAAAGGAAGAATTATTAAAGGAAATAGAAGGGGCAAGAGAAAGGATAGGAAAAGGGGAATATGTTTCCCATGAAGAATTAATAAAAGAATTTGAAGATGAATGAGATAAAAAAATATAGAGGCATGTTAAAAGCAACAGAAGATACTGAAAAAGATATTGAGGAGTTGAGAAATGAATGGGAGAGGGATGCATATTTTCTGGAATGGATTAAAAAGCATGCAGATAAAGAATTTGCGGATTTGCTGGATGAAGCCGAAGAAGAAAGTCGTAAAAAATTGAACTTGGAAAATGAAAGATGAATTTTTGAGCAAGGAAGAAAAGGAGCTTGTTGAAGAAATGCTTAAAAAGATAAGGAAAGGTGATACCACAGATTTCATGAGCATTGAAGAGATGAAAGAAGATTAAACATCAATATCCAAATCTCCTTTCATAATCCTTGTGGTTTAGCCATTCTATAACTATTGCTATTATTCTTACTTCATTTCCAACAATGGAATATAACAATCTCCATGCTTTTGGTAAATCATATTTCCATAGATTATCAATTCCATATTTTTTGATATATGTTTTTGGAATAAGCTTCTTAGGAATTTGTATTCCACAAAAAGGATTCTTCTTTAAATCATCAAATGCTCTATTTAGCCATTCAAAAAGCATTCTATCTTCTGTTTTTGCATCTTTTAACTTAAGATATGCTTCCTTTAATTTTTCATCAGCAAATACAACCTTTATTTTCTTATCTGATGGCAAGAGCATCATCCATATATTTTTTCATCAATTCAGGATTGTAAATCCAGCATATCTTGCCTTCTTTATCCACTGCAATTTTTCCAGAGTGCAACAAATAATCAAAAATGGTGCAAAATGTTTGATACATAATTTTCTTTGGCAAGTTTTCCCATAAAGCCCTCTTTTTAAACTCTCCTGAATGCTCTTTTATGAACTCCTCCACCATTAAAACAGTATCAAGTCGGGGATAATGAATTATTCTTCTTTCCATTTTTTCCATGTTGTATATACTTATACAACTATATAAGATTTATTGGAGGAAGGAGGACGGAGGAAGGCACATTTAAATATGCATCTGGTTAAATTTATAATGGCGGAGATAAAAAATCGATATTCCCAAGGAATTAGAGGAAGAAATAAGGAGCATTTCCAAATCAACTCTCTCATTGAGTATAAATAAGCTTATCAAGGAAGAATTGGAAAGGATGGCGAGGTTGAAGAAAATAATTTCAAAAAGCAAGTTGAAGGAGAGAGATGTTGAGGAGCTGACAAATAAAGTTGATGAGGCAATATATGAAAAATTTTTATAAATCTGCCCAGAATTGTAAATCATGTCAAGGATAGACATACCAGAAGATTTGGCCATTGCTTTATATGAAAGAGGGGCAATTTCGTTAGGAAAAGCAAGAAAACTAGCAGGAATGGATAAACATGAATTTATTCGAGAATTAGGAAGAAGGAGAATAGAAAGACATTATACAGAAAGAGAATTGAGGGAGGATATTGAATTTGCCAAAGAGAAAACAATTTGAGAAGAGGAGGATAATATGGAAAAAATAGATTTAAAGAAAATAGGAAGCGTATCCCATTTGCTTAGTCTATCCCATAAAATATGGATTGATTATGATGAGGAAGCAGATGTTTTATATGTTAATTTCAAAAAACCATCTCATGCAGATGATGCCCAACTGCTCGATAATGATGTGATTGTGAGATATGAAAAAGGAAGCATTGTTGGAATAACAATATTGAATGCCAAAAAAAGAGAAATTTTGAAAGAGTAATTTTCATTCAATTCTGCCAAGGCAAAAAGCATATAGATAGAATCAAATCCAAACACCAAAAAAAAAACAAAAAAAGAAAGGGGTGGAGGCAACACCCCTTGAATCTGAAAATATAATAAAGAGGGAAGAGAGGCGGAATAGCAAGGAGCAGGAAGGCAGAAGGCGGAAACATAATTATTTAAATATGCATTTGGTTTAATTTAT
>JAGGSX010000211.1 GCA_021158865.1 Thermoplasmata archaeon | reverse complement strand
TGTATGATAATGTTATGGAAGACGGATTACCTAAAAGAAATACAACATGGAAAAGTATTAAAAAATTATATGACTGGATTTATGAAAATGGGAATGGAAAATATGTTTTGCATAAAAAAGGAAATTATTACGATGCATGTGTTTTAAGAATAAGCACTTCTACATATAAAAAAGAAGAAAATATTGAAAAGATGTATGGAGAGATAAAAAAAGATATCAATATAAATGCAAGCTATATCATAACAGGAGGGATAATAACAGGACATGTTGTTATGAATAACCTTCAAAAAAGCCAGATAAATTCAACAATTTTAACGATAATTTTTTCTTTTGTAATTCTTGAAGTAATATTCTGGAAGAAATATGGCTCAATTAGCCTTGCATTTGTATCAATGCTTCCTGTCATATTTGTTTCAATATGGATTCTTGGAACAATGGGATTGTTTGGCATAAGTTTAAATGTAATAACAATAACTGTTACATCTCTTTCAGTTGGGCTTGGAATAGATTATTCAATTCATATAACCCATGATTTTACAGATGTTGGAGAATCAAACAAAGTCGTTAAAGACATAGGAGCTGCATTGCTTGGCTCGGCTCTAACAACAGTTGCGGCTTTCTCTTTGCTATCTTTTTCATTATTGCCACCATTAAAAACTTTTGGAATGCTAATTTCAATTGCAATCTTATATAATTTTATAGCATGTCTTTTGCTTTTGCCAATATTCTTAGATATATGGAAAAAATACAAATAATGCTCACTTCCATCCTTCAACAATTTTCCCATTTTTTGCAGAATATATGGAAGCAAGGACTAATATCGAGCCAATGCAGGCAAATAATAACATGAAAAGAACCAGAATTATAAACTGGGTAATCATTTCATATTCCATCAAAAATATCGGGATGCCGCCGCCGACAAGTGCTATGGTTGCCTCTACCAGAGACGGACTTTTTTTTACCAATGCAATTTTTATTGCTTGCAATCCTTTTTTTGTTTTTATTTCCTCCATAACCCGTTCTGTTATATGAACTGAAAAATCTATGCCCACACCTATGGCTATTGAAGAAACTGTTATGGTTGAAACATTTAGAGGAATATTGAGCAATACAAGCAATGCTGGTTCCCATAATAAAAGCAGGGTAATTGGAACCATTGTTAGAGATGCAAATCTGAAGGAGCGGAAAACTATTAGAAGGCAGAGAAAAACAAGGAGAAGAGAAATAAATGTGAAACGAAATTGCTGATTCATCAGCATTTCATTCAATTCAACTGTTATTGCAGCCAATCCTGTAAGCTGTTTAATTTCTCCATATCCATCCGCTTTTGAATTGTATTGACTTATTATTTCATCAACAGAAACTACAGCTCTTTTTGTATCCCCTACACTCATTATTGGCATATCAACATAAATAAGAGTTTTTCTGTAATCTTTATCAAGCATCATTATTTTATATTTCTCTGGCAATTTTTCGGCTATTGATTTAGCTTCTTCTTTTGTATTTGGCAACTTTCCAAAATTCATCTTTTTTATTGCATCAACCACTGAATATGCTGATGCATTTTCAACACCAACATTTATCATTTTTTCCATTTCATCAAGCTTTTCAAGCAATTTGGGTTCAAGCATTCCTTCTTTTTTATGGCTGTCAACCAATATAACTCCAGATTGTCCTGCATTGAATTTATCTGAATATTCATGCATCAAAACATTGCTTTCCATCTTCATCGGCATCATTTCCCAGACTGATGCTTTGGTTGAAACTTTTGGAATAGAAGCCATTGAAACAAAAGATATTATCACCAAAATCAATATTATATGTTTCCTATACTTTGTTAAATTTGCAAGGGAATGCCATTCCATACTAACCTTTCTTTTTGGTTTCAATACAAGCAAAAGTGCTGGAACCAAAATCATTGTTGAAATAAAGGAATATAACACTCCTATTAAAAAAGCGAGACCCATATTTGCTATTGGAGGCATATTTGATGAAAGCAGAGATGCAAAGCCAACAATTGTGGTTATTGCTGAAAGGAAAACCGCTTTACCAGTTGTGTTTATGGTTCTTTTGATTGCATCCATTGGTTTTTTGCCTATCAATTCCATGAAGTAATTTATCATGTGTAATGAATATGCAACTCCTAATGAAGCAAGCAATGGCAAAACTGCTATAACTGTTGGAGCAAATTTTGTATTACTCAATCCCATTGTTCCAAACGTCAGACCAACTGCACATAATACTGGCACTATTGCTATAAAAACGGTTTTTATATCCTTATGAAACGCAAAAAGAGCAAGAACAATCAAAAGTAAAGAAATCAAAGCAATATTGTATATTCTTTCCATTATCCATTGAACGGTTTGAGTATACATTGTTATCATTCCAGTCGGAATTGCTTTAATTCCTTTTGCAGATTCAGATACAGGATAAACTCTCTCATTTAATAGCTTATCCGTATCGGCATTTTTTGTTGTTGTTACTATTATCACACCATCTTTATTATCATGACTTATTAGATTGTATTTTATTTCATCTGGAATCAGCCTTAACAAAATGTTTGCATATTTCTGATTATCAGGGATTTTATCTTCCCCACACGGAAAATTTGCATTTGTATCTTTTACCAATGAAGCTATGCTTGCTGTATATACAACCTGGTCTCTTAAATCATTGTATGGATTGATGGCATTTTCCATTGCATCTATTTCCTTCAAGTGTGATATATCGGTTAAATTATTCCCCTTTAAATAAATCATCAAAGAATCAACTGGCCATTCATTTCTTATTTCATTTAAAAGCATAACACTTGGTTCATTTCCGGGCATGTAAACTTCTATATCAGATGTTATTTTAACATTCAATGCATTTATTGAAATTATCGCAGTAATAATGGTAAAGATAATAATTGTAAGCTTTGGTTTTCTGAGTAATAAATCATACTGCATTTGCCTCAAACTCTCTTAATCTAAATCTATATTTAAATATACCTCATTTTTTGATTTAAATATACCTCATTTTTTTGAAAATGACTATTGCAATCGCTGCTATAAGAAAAGCGAGTTCAAAGCCAGGCGTTCCGCCACCGCCGCCACCGCCGCTTCCTTCAACATTTATTGTTGCTTGAGTTACATTTGTTGCCCCATAATTATCCATCACCGTTAGCTTTACATGATATGTGCCTGCATGAGTATATGTATGGCTTGGATTTGGTTGAGTCGAGTTGCTTCCATCTCCAAATTCCCATAAATATGAAACTATGTTACCATCTCCATCATAACTGTTGCTTTTGAAAATCACGGTATCCCCAGTTTTAGGTTGTGATGGCTCATAAGAAATTTTTGCAATTGGGGGCTTATTTGTTATGTTGCTGTATTTAAAGTCAGTAAGCTGTAAATTTAATACCTGATTTCCTCCTGTATCCTTTATTTTTTCTATCATTCCTTTTTCAGAATTCCAGAATATGTAAGTATTATTCAATGGAATCACTTCTCCAAATGGATTATAATTTGATTTTATTATATACATGCTCCCCTGATTACCAATGCATTCAAATGAAAAATCAACAGTGCTTGAAGAGGTCATTCCTCCGTAAGTTGCTGTTGCATTGCTCTCTGCAGTCCATTTTTCGCCATTTTCTACTGGGAAATTCATGAAATCCAATGGAGGAGAATAATCAACAACGGCATTCATTGCTCCACTCGGCATATTTGGAAGTTGTATGGTGGTAGAGATATTCAATGTTATATCATTTCTAACAACAGCAAGCTTTGAAGTTGTAAAATAGATGTAACCATTGCCACTTATATCAAAATCTCCATTCAATTCCTGTGGTCTTCCTCCCAAATTTATTTCTATTGATACGCTTCCAGATGATGACGAAGTTATTTTTGTTTTATAACACGGTATATCTTTTCCATTAACATTTATTGTATCAATTCCAACAACATCAAGCCTTATAGATAGTTCATGTGTTGTTATGTCTATTTTTGCACTTGCATTTCCATAGCTTATCTCTTCACTAACGCTATAATTTCCATCATATTGCCAATAATCACCAGTTCCCCAATTTGGTTTTTGCAATGAAGCATTTGCAAGAGGAATTATCAATATTGCTAATATTGTAAGCATTATTTTAAACTTCATTAGCCTTTATTATCATTGCCATATAAATTTTTTGCCCAAGAGCCTTTTCTTTTCAAAAAAGAAAAGCTTCGGGAAAAGAAAACTAATACATTTGGATGGCAATCCTTTTCTAAAGGGTTGCGAGCCCTTTCTTAGAAAGAAACCTCTCGGGGAAAGATAGCATGTGAATCTTCCGCAGGGAGGCACATATAAGCCTCCCAAGCCATAAGATGATGGTGATGAAC
>JAGGSX010000123.1 GCA_021158865.1 Thermoplasmata archaeon | reverse complement strand
ATATAATATCAACAGTAGCAAGGAAGCTTTCTTCAAAAGAAAAATATGTTGTTGTTGTAAATAAATCATATTTTTCAGATAAAGCACAGTTGTATGTTAGAGGAAAAAATGTATCGTTCCTTATAGAAAGGGCAAGAAGTAAAGGTTATATAGCAGGAGGGAAAAAAGATGTTATGGGAGCTATTATTCCCATGCATGATATAGATAAATTTATTGAAAAAATTGTGCATGAGTTGAATAAAAATTAGTCAATTAGTTCATTTTTTGCCTTTTCAACCTCTTTATAGACATTTTCTACATCAATACCAATGAATTTTCTATCATTCATAATCACTTTTCCATTTATTATGACATTATCAACATTAAAGCCACTGGCAGCGTAAACAATATGGGAAATAATATTATTATGGCTTGGCATTAAATTTACTGCCCTCGCATCAAGTGTTATAACATCTGCTTTTTTTCCTTCTTCAATACTCCCTGCATTCAAACCTAAAAATTTTGCTGCATTTATCGTAGCCATATCTAAAGTTTCCTGAGCTGTAACAATGCTTGGATTCCACCTATGATGTTTGTGTATTAAAGCAGCGAATTTCATCGTCTCAAACATATCAAGTTTGTTATTACTTGCTGCCCCATCTGTTCCAAGAGAAACGCATGCATCTGCATCAAATAGTTCTGGCAATGGAGTATAACCACCTGTTGCCAATTTCATGTTGCTAACAGGATTATGGGCGACGCAGGCGCCTGCGAGAGCAATTTCTTTTACTTCCTGTTTGGTTATCCATCCACAGTGGGCAAGTATTGTTTTTTTGTTGAGCAACCCATATTCTTTTATCTGCTCAGGAGGTCTTTTTCCATATTTTTCTAAAACATCATAAACTTCTTTTCTTGTTTCAGAGCAATGTATATGGACAAATGCATCGTATTTTTTTTGCAATTCCCTTGCTTTATCCAGAGTTTCTGGAGAACATGTATAGGTAGCATGGGGAGCAATGACAGGTGTTATAAATTCGTCTCCTTTCCATCTCCTTATGAATTTTTCACATTCAGGAAGCAATTCCTCTTTTTTCATTTCTGGGGTGTCGAAATCAAGCAGAGAGAAGCCAGCATAGCATCGCATTCCAAATTTTTTTGCTTCATTGGCTATAACATCTTCAAAGAAATACATGTCATTACATGTTGTTGTTCCTGTTGCAGACATTTCTAATAAAGCAAGTTTTGTTCCAGCAGAAATATGACTTTTTTTCAATTTTGCTTCTGCAGGCCATATTCTATTGGTAAGCCATTCCTCGAGAGGCAAATCATCTCCATAGCCCCGCAACAAAACCATTGGCAAGTGGGTGTGCATGTTTATTAGTCCTGGCATAACAATTTTATCTCTAATCACAAAATCTGCTTCTGTTGATATTCTTCCGATTTCAATTATTTCTTGCCCTTCGATATATAAATCTCCTTCAACTACTTCCCTATTTTTATTTTGAGTTACTATTTTTGAATTTTTTATTAGAATGCTCATTTAATCCAGCAGTGTAATATTAGTTGGCTTTATAAAAGGATGTTCTATCATCTCCCCTTCCACTTCAACCCTTCTTCCTTCAATATCCATCCTTTCATTCAGAATGACACCCACAACTCCTTTTTCATAAGAAACGCGCATTAAATAGCCATCTCTATATGGGAATACTGCCCTAACAACGCCCCTTATCTTAACATTTCCCTGAGGTGAGATATAAGAAACAACCTTTTCCTTTTTCCTCCAGAATTCATAGAATTGCTCTTTCAAAAATTTTATAATATCCTCATCAGAAGTAACAATTGCAATCTGCCCTTCCTTTATCTCTCCTGCAAATATAAATGCTTTATTCAATCCAACTGCAAAATTTCCCACAACATCGGGATTCTCTCTCGCTTTTACACCCGGCGAGGGCGATGAAACAACAGCTTTGGCGTCTGGCGGCACCGCCACCTGTATTTTTTCTGCAACTATCATAGGTGATTTGAGTTCATTTAACCTCCAGTTCTTTATCACCTTACACGTTTTTTCTGGAATGCTTTTCCTCCATGCAAATTCCACAGCTACAGAAACGGCAACAATGCCCACGACTAAGCCTGCTATAAATGATATAATATCCATTCAATCACCTTTACAAAATCCTTTTTCTGTTCTTAAGCTTTATGATTTAAATTTATGGCATCATTTATTCTTTTGATAATAAACTCCTTTCCCAATGACTGTAAAAAGTAGCCAGCTCTTGGCCCATTTTTCTTTCCGAGGATAATTTTATATATGCATTGAAATGCTTTTCTTGAAGATATTCCACTAATTTTTGCGGTCTCATGTATTGTTGAATGAATTTTTTCAGCATTCCAATCAAGTTCCTCAAATTTTTTATTCAGCAATATTAAAAATTTTTTTTCTTTTTCGCTTAATTCAATTTCTGGCATTTCTTTTTTAACTTCAAATTTTATTTCTTCAGGGGCATAATTTTTTAACCAATAAATTACTTTTTCATACCTCTCCTTTAATTTTTCTTCATTTCTAATTGCTATTCCACTTCTTTCTATTATTTTTTTTGCTTCTCCAAAATTTTTTGCAATTTGTGCAATTATTGCAAGATGGCGATATGATATGACAGATGGAGCATTGCCTTTAATTCCGTAAGGCTGTGATAATTCATATACCCTTTTTGCCTCCTTAATCTTTCCTTCTTCAATTCCAAAATAAGCTCTTTCATATCTACCATACTCATCAGCTAAATCAAGCAATTCCATACCAGGGTCAAACTCTATGTGGCGGTATGGCTCATATTTCATAAACAAGAATCGTAGAACTTCAGGAGAAATTGCCTTTATGATTTCATCAGTGGCTACAGCCAATCCGGTTGAGCCATGCATTGCTCCTCTGCCCTTTAAATGAATAAATTCATAAACGAGAGGCATGGGTGGAGAATATCCAAAAACTTTTCTGGAAATTTCCCTGCCCGTCTCCCATGAGCCGCCGCTGGCAGCATGGTCTTTTCCAAATGCTTCAAACGTAACATTAAAAATTTTCCATCTTGCAGGCCAATCAACACGCCACGGCAACTTTCCTATTCCTCCAATCCTTAAATCTGCTTTTCCTTCATAACCACATTTGCATTTGTAATAAGCATAGGGATAATCATATTTGTATATTTCTCCATTCATTTTGCCGCATTTTTTGCATTTGATATTGAAAGGCATCCAGCTTGATGGCAAGTTTCTTCCTGAAATGGTATTCAAAATTTCTCTTATTTCGTCTGCTTTATCGAGGGCAGTTTTTATGGTTTCATTATAAGCCCCCTTTTTATATATTTCATGAGCCCTATATATTATTGCATTTATTCCCAGTTCATCCATTGTTTCTATAAATGGTTCAAGAAAATGCTCTGCATAATTTTTATGCTTTCCACATGGACATGGTATATCTGATATAGGCATACCAACATATTTTTCATATTCTTTTGATAAAAATGGATACACTTTTCTCAATGGGTCAAATGTATCCGCTATAAAAATTAGCTTTGCTTCAGCTCCTTTATCTTTCAATGCTCTATAAATTGCTTCAGTTGTTATCACTTCCCTCAAATTTCCAACATGGATTGGTCCTGATGGGGTTATTGCTGTAGCTAATGTATGCTCATTGCCTTTCTCAATCAATTTTTCTGCCACAACATCAGCCCAATGCACACTGAAGAATAAGAAATTCATTTTATATTTTGTGGAATGATAGCATCTATAAATAAGAAATATTATCCATGCCACTGGCTCTGCTGACTCACTGAAACAAAGAAGCCATTGCCCTGCTCAATAACAAAGTCAGGTGCATTGGGAACATAAACATCAAAATCATTTCTGCTGTTATTCCATCTCAGCACAATGTTGCATCCTGCTATGCTGTTGTATATATCGCTTGCATTTGTTTGCTCTTCTTTAAACCATCCAAGGCTATTCCATCCCACCAGCAAGGTTATGTTAACGCTTGCAATAGAAACGTCTTCTATTGCAAAAAATGTATTATATGATATTGCTACAAAATATCCTATGCCGTCTTCTATATTAAAATCACAGGGTGAGCCAGGAACATAAACATCAAAATCATCTTTGCTGTTATTCCATTTCAATATAATATTGCATCCTGGTATAGAGGAATAGAGCATAGATGCATTATACTCGTTTTCACAAGGTATTGTAACAAAATCCCATCCCTCTCCTAATTCAAAAGTAAATGTTTTTATAGGAACATATGCAATCGCTTCTATATCATCATATCCTTCGGTATTATTCAAATGATCTATAGCTTTAGAATAGAATTCATAGTATGCAGGAGCATAGGGAGCATGGAATAGCCATTTTCCGTTTTTACTTTTTGAATAAAGCATCCAGTCGCTCCATGTGGCATTGTCATAGCTGTATCTAAAATATAACTCAACTTCTTTTATCCCGCAACCAT
>JAGGSX010000199.1 GCA_021158865.1 Thermoplasmata archaeon | reverse complement strand
CAAATTCAACAACAAAGTCAATTGTTGTTTCAAATATTCCTCCCGTAGCTAATTTTTCTTATAGCCCAGCAAATCCTACAACATCAGATATCATTCAATTCAATGATTTAAGTCATGATAGCGATGGCTACATAACAAATTGGACATGGCAATTTGGAGACGGAAATGTTAGTTATGAAAAAAACCCAATGCATCAATATGCCAATAATGGAATATACAATGTTACATTAATTGTAAAAGATGATGATGGAGCAGCAAATTCAACAACAAAGTCAATCGTTGTTTCAAATATTCCTCCCGTAGCAAACTTTACATGGATACCAGAAAATCCAACATCAGATGAGGAGATACATTTTATAGATTTATCAATAGGAAGCAATACATGGTACTGGCAATTTGGAGATGGAACAACAAGCAATGAAAAAAATCCAATTCATAGCTATCCAATAGGAAATTATTATAACGTTACCCTAACAATTTATAATGGAAGCATAAGTGCAAATATTTCAAAAATTGTAAAAGTTAATACAAAAATAAATTTAGTAAAAAATGCAAAAAATGTTGTAAATTATATTCCGTGGTTGAGCAATGAAATAAAAGCTTCTGATTTGGCTAATCTAATTGGAAGTAATATAATGCCGACTGGTAGTGTGATAAGCAAGTGGAATACAAATAAAGGAAGCTATGATGATTATGTAGTTGGCATTTCTCCTCCTTCCTATGATTTTGTTATTCATACGTATGATGTGGTTGTTTTAAGGATCGCCAATAGTGGCCATTTCAACGAATCAGCAATTTTATTGCATGATAGAAATATTCCCATTATTAAAAATGCAAAAAATGTTGTAAATCATATTGTATGGTTGAGCAATGAAATAAAAGCTTCTGATTTGGCTAATCTAATTGGAAGTAATATAATGCCGACTGGTAGTGTGATAAGCAAGTGGAATACAAATAAAGGAAGCTATGATGATTATGTAGTTGGCATTTCTCCTCCTTCCTATGATTTTGTTATCTCACCAGGAGATTGTATTGTTTTAAGAGTCGCAAATAGTGGTGAATTTTTTATGGAGGTGATAAAATGAAAAAAATAAAAAGTTTGTTTGTGGCCATGCTCCTGCTGGCTGGCATGGCAAGTGTGTTGGAGAGGGGAAACGCTTTAAATCAACCGTTTGTGGTAACGGGCTATATAAAAGATTCTGGTGGAAGCCCACTCCCTGATGGAGTTCCTGTTATAATAAAAGATAAAACAAGAGGAACACAAATGCAGGTTTCTACCTTACACGGGATATATGGGAGTGGATATTATCAGGCGAATTTAATAAATCTTCCAGAATGCAAAGATGGAGATACTATAGAAATATATTGTTCATACAACAATGAAGACAATAGTAAAACTTTTGTTCTGGATGTGCTGCAGCTTGCTCCTGTTATAAATTTCAGTCTTATAGGTAGCCCGTCTGTTTCCACTTTGCAGGCAGATGCAACAGGCTATCATGCCACATTGAATGGCAATTTATTGGACTTAGGAGGTGATGTAAGCTGTCAGGTATGGTTTGAATATGGTGAAACATCAAATTATGGGCATTCAACAAGCAAGAAAACAAAATATTCTCCATGTACGTTTTCGGCAACCATATCTGGATTAAAACCTGATAAAACATATCATTTCAGAGCCGTTGCTAAAAATAGCAGAAAAATATCTCATGGAAGTGATAAAACATTTCATACTCCTGCTGTTAAGCCAGTTGTTACAACAAATTCTGCAACAGGCGTTAGCTATAATTCAGCAACTCTAAATGGCTATTTAAATGTTGTAGGAGCTTCAAGCTGCCAAGTATGGTTTGTTTATGATACTGGCTATCATTCCAGTTGGACAGATTATGCATATAGCACGTCATATAAAACAAAAAATTCTCCATCACATTTCTCCGATTGCATTTCTAATTTGGAAGTCAATAAAACATACCATTTTAGAGCTGTTGCACAAAACAGCAATGGAACATCGATGGGAAATGACATAACATTTACAACCCACATAATGGCACCATCTATTTCGACATCAAATGCAAATAATATTACATCAAATTCTGCAAAATTGAATGGCAATTTATTGGACTTAGGAGGTGATGTAAGCTGTCAGGTATGGTTTGAATATGGTGAAACATCAAATTATGGGCATTCAACATCCATTATTTCATTAAATAATGCTTCATCTTTTAGTATAGAAATAAATGGCTTAGATGCTGGCAAAATTTATCATTTCAGAGCAGTTGCTAAAAATAGCAGAAAAATATCTTATGGAAATGATAAAACATTTTTAACGGGATATAAGAATCCTTCAGGAGAGACAGAAAGCATAGATTATGCTGTAATTTTGAAAGGAAATTTGACCGATATGGGGGGAGATAGCCAGTGCTATGTTTATTTTGAATATTGGGAAAAGAATGGTAGCAAGTTATCAACAGACAAAAAAATTATGAATAGCATAGGAGAATTTGATGAAGTCCTTGCCATTGAAGAATTAAAAGAAAATACAACATATTATTATAGGGCTGTAGTGGAAAATAACAATGGCACATCCTATGGGAGAAATCTTACATTTAAAACAATTTCCCTGCCGGTGACGCCTTCCATTGCCACAATGAATGCAAATTTATCTGGCAACAATGTAAGTTTAAATGCAAATTTGAGTTCGATGGGAGACAGTTATTTCTGTTATTTGTGGTTTGAATACTGGAATAATAAAAGAGCTACAACTCCTGTTTTATCGGTTAATGAGACAGGGATATACATCATAAATGTGAGTGGATTAGAAAGTGGAAAATATTATTATCAGGCTGTTGCTGTTGGCTCAAATGGAAGAATTTCTTATGGAGGGATAAAAAACTTTACAATTCCTGCAAAAGAAAATCATAAGCCATCTGTTAAAATAATTTCTCCAGAAAATGGCTCAATTACAGATGTTAGCATATCTTTAATGGCAAATGTTTCTGATGAAGATGGTGATTTAATGAATGTAACATTTTATTGGGATAATGGAAGCAAAATTTATTCATTGAATACTAAAAATGGAACAATAAGCATTGCGGTTCATTTAGAATATGGAACTAATTACATCTGGAAAGTTGTTGTAAATGATAGCATGGAAGAAAGTATTGCCATCCATCATTTCTCAACAATTGAAAGGACAACTGCAAATTTCACCCATTCATTCATTTTTGAAAATGAGACAGCATATTTCAATGACAACTCTACAGGCATGATACAACAGTGGCTCTGGCAATTTGGAGATGGAGCAACGAGTAATGAAAAAAATACAACGCATATATATAAAAAATCGGGATGCTATGTTGTAAATTTAACTGTAGTTGATATATACGGCAGGCAATTCAGCATTAAAAAAATTGTTCATGTATGGAAAAGAGGCGATGTAAATATGGATGGAAAAATAAATGCACTGGATGTAACATCACTTGAAATATTGATAGCGACTAACAACACGGCAGCAGCGCCGCCGCCCGCCGACGCAAATAGCGACAATGTTATTGATGAGGATGACATAAATAAAATAATAGAGATGATAGTGGGCAGATGAGCAGATGAAGTTGTTTGCCATTTTGCTGGCGTTCATATTCTTCTCTGCCTTCTCTACTGCTACCCATGTAAGTCTTAATTCACCTCATGGCACTATTGTAAATGAAGAATTTGATTTGTATGTTGATGTAAATGTTAGCAATTTCGATGCTGCCAATTATTCTATATTCTATCCAGATTCATTTGAAATTGTGAACATAACATCTGGGATAATAAAAAATTATACTATACCTATAAGTGATTACCATATAGGAAATGGAACATGCAGAGTGATGCAAAATATGCCGGGAATAGGGAATGTTACTGGAAATGGCTATCTATCTATAATAAAATTTAAAGTAAATTTGCCAGGAAAATTTTTTATCAATATAAGCGGAACCATGAGCAATAGTTATGGAAATGAAATAAATACAAGTTGGAATGGAACTGAAATAAATGTTTTTAAAACAATTGTAAAGCTGATTTCTCCAGAAAATGCTCTAATGGGCTCCACAATTAAAGTCAATGTGTCGGTGATGAACATAACAGATTTTAACTGTACTAATTTTGATTTGGTTTATAATGAAAATATGTTCAATTTTATGAATTTTTCATCATTATTCAATTATACATATAATGTTATAAACGGCACAATAAAGGCTTTTGTTAAGTCAAATGGAAGCATGAATGGAAATTTTAGCATTGCTGGCATTACTTTCAAATGTGTTGCAGCAGGGCGATCAAATTTTACTATAGATAATATAACTGTAAGCAACTCGGATGCAAACAAAATACCGGTTTATCTTATAAATTCCAGCACACATATATACTTTGATATTCCTCCCGTTGCCAATTTTTCTTATAGCCCAGCAAATCCTACAACATCAGATATCATTCAATTCAATGATTTAAGTCATGA
>JAGGSX010000179.1 GCA_021158865.1 Thermoplasmata archaeon | reverse complement strand
AGGTGGTAAAATGCAATAAAAATTGCAATTGGCAAATTATACAATGGCACTTTGCCAATTGAAAAATGGCAAAGTCAAGTATGGATATCTACAGATAGGAAATAGCGATTCCAAAAGTAATATTAATGTGTATAATTTAATTAACAATGAAATATAAATGTCCAAAATGTGGATATGAAAAAATATTTGGTTATCCATGTTCAAGATGCGGGTATGATGAGCTTTTCAAAATCCATTGGTGATAAAAATGAAAAATAGAGAGGTTGCAAAATTACTGTTTGAAATGGCAGATTTGCTGGAAATAAAAGGTGTTGATTTCAAGCCACGGGCATATAGAAAAGCAGCAATGAATATTGAAAGCTTGAGCATAGATATTGAAGAACTTTACAAAAAAAATCAGCTCGAAAAAATACCGGGCGTGGGAAAAAGTATCGCAAAAAAAATTTCTGAATATCTTGATACAGGAAAAATAAAAAAATTGGAAGAATTGAGAGAAGAAATACCTGTCGATATAGAAAGTTTATCATCTATAGAAGGACTTGGTCCAAAAATGATAAAGGTGCTATATAGAGAACTTGGAGTTAAAAATATAGATGATTTGGAGAAGGCAGCAAAGCAAGGAAAAATAAGAAATCTAAAGGGATTTGGATTAAAAACTGAGGAAAAGATAATTGAAAGCATAGGATTTGCGAGGAGGAGACATGGAAGATTTATACTTGGCTATGCACTGCCAGAAGCAAATTCAATAGTCGAAGAGTTAAAGCCATACGTTGATAAAATAAGTTTGGCTGGTTCAATAAGGAGAAGGAAGGAAACAATAGGAGATATGGACATACTTGCCGTTTCATCAAAACCAAAGCATGTGATGGATTTATTCACAGGATTGAAAGGTGTTGATAAAATTCTTGTAAAAGGAATGACGAAAACTTCTGTAAGACTTAACAGCGGCATTCAAGTTGATTTGAGGATAGTGGCGGAGGAGAGCTTCGGCTCCGCCCTCCAGTATTTTACTGGTAGCAAGGAACATAACATTGAGTTGAGAAAAATTGCAATAAAGAAAGGATATAAATTGAATGAGTATGGCCTATTCGATGGGGAAAAGCAAATTGCGGGGAAAAATGAAGAAGATGTTTATAAAGCATTGGGGCTCCAATGGATTCCTCCAGAAATGAGAGAAAATAGAGGAGAAATAGAAGCTGCAATGAATGGCAACCTTCCAAAAATTGTTGATTACGGCGATGTTGCAGGAGATTTACATACACATACAAAATGGAGTGATGGGGCAAATACAATAGAAGAAATGATTGAAAGCGCAATCAAAATTGGACATAAATTTATTGCAATAACAGACCATGCAGGCAGTTTAAAAGTGGCAAGAGGAATGGATGAAGACAAAATTTTGAAGCAGGCGAAAGAAATAGAAAAATTGAGAGAAAAGTATGGCAACATATACATCTTCCATGGTGTGGAAGCAAATATAATGAAAGATGGGAGCATTGACGTTGACAAAAAAATATTGAAAAATTTGGATATTGTTATTGCAAGCGTTCATTCTGCCTTCAGAATGGAAGAAAAAGAAATGACAGAAAGGGTTATAAAAGCAATGGAAAATGAATATGTTGATGTAATAGGACATCCAACAGCGAGAATAATAATGAAGAGAGAGCCAATAAAAATTGATATGGAGAAAATTCTGGAAAAAGCAAAAGACAACGGCATTGCAATGGAAATAAATTCATATCCTGAAAGACTTGATTTAAATGACATAAATGTCAAACTTGCTGTTGAAATTGGAACAAAATTATCGATAGGAACTGATTCACATTCAAAAGAACATCTTCGATACTATGAACTTGGAACTGCTGTAGCCAGAAGAGGATGGGCTAAAAAAGAAGATGTGATAAATACTTATTCAATTGACAAAATTAAAAAAATATTTGAGAAATAAAGTTTTTAAATCATGTTTTATTTGTAAATATGAATAAAAATATAGCTAAATTATTGGTTGCCGTAGTTGTCGCTATAGCATTTATACCCTCTTTTGGGTCGAGTATAAATTCAGAAAAAACTTCTTCAACACATACGGTAATGGCTGAACTTGGGTCTGTAAGCTGGTGCCCTCATTGCCCAATAGCATCGCGAGAGATATACAAAATTTTCAATTCCAGCAATCATGATTTTTATTATGTAACTCTCGTATACGATAAAAATCCACTTGCCTTAAAAAGAGGGAGATGGCTCAGCGATGCATATATTCCAATTCTTTACCTTGACGGAGGATATAAAGTTGTGGATAGTCCATCAAATTTTGAAGCTGAAATAACAAATGCTGAAAATAGGAATGTGCATGACGTTTCAATAAATGTTTCTGGAAAATGGGAAGGAAATGCAAAAATAGAGGTTACGGTTAAAATCGAAAACAATGGAGGAAAAGCTTATTTTGGGCATCTCAGGGTTTATGTAACAGAAATAAATTCAAGATGGAATGATGAAAAAGGATTGCCATTCCATTATGCATTTCTTGATTTTGCCATAAACAACTATGTTTTTGTCGGCGGCGGAAAAACCAAAGAAATAAAGGCAACATGGGACGGCGGCGCCATGCACGGCAATCAAACTTTTGGAGATATTAAAGAATGTAACATAATGCTTGTTGCTTCCATCTCATACTGGATGCCATTCATCCAAAACAATCCATGGGATAAGCCCAAGCCAACCCATTTCATAGCACAATTTGTTGATGACACGGATGCAGCAAAAGTATAGCTAAATCAACCCCTTTTCTTTTAATTCTTTTCTTAAATTTTCCATTGCTTTTGTAACTTGCCCCGGTTTTCTTGCTCCAGTACAAACAATTTTTCCTGAACCAAATAAAAGTAAAACAACTCTCGGCTCTTCCATACGATAAACCATGCCCGGAAAAATTTCTGGTTCATATTCTATTTTTTCTAAGCCAAGGGCAAGAGCAACACTTACAAGGTTCAACTCTCCATGTAAATCACCTGACGCAACAATATTTTGAACTTCTATTTTTGGTTCTTCTATAACTTTAAAGCCTGCATTTTTCAACATGCTGCCCACTTTTTTAATTGCTTCCCTTATTTCTTCAATATTTTTTCCACCAGTGCATACCACTTTTCCACTTTTGAATAGCAAGAATGCGGTCTTTGGCTTGTTTATTCTTAAAACTAACCCGGGGAATATATCTGGCGTATAACTTGTATTTTTTAGAGATTTCTTTATTTCATGAAGATTCAAATTTTTTGCAATACTTGTTGAAGCAACAATATTTTGTATTTTTATATCAGCCATAAATGTAGAATAAAAACCAACGATAAATGTTTGCTTTTTATGAAGCCAAAATTTATAGCATTTCCCAAGTCGCCAAAATTTATTTTATTAATTTTCATAATACTCTTCCATTTTTTGTTTTATCATTTCAGCAAGTTTTCTGTATGCTCTTTCTGGTTTACCACTAAAAAATTCAAAAAGCATTTTTAATGTTGCTCCATTTCTAAATATAGCAAGCATTATTCCTTCTTCCCATAATTTCTCCTTCTCTAAAATCTTTCTCCAAAATCTTATTTCCAAATCTTTGATTTCATTAAAACTGTTTTGTGAGTTGATATCAAAATTGATTTCAGGTAATTCCGGTAAACTATCTTTCCATTGAGTTAGCCAAGAAAGTAAATCATTCCAGATGCTTAACTTATCAAAAAATACAAATAAATCTTTACCATACAGGAGATGTAGCTCTACACCATAAGTATCTTCCATTTTGTTGAGTTCTTCAATGTAATAGTTTTTGTTTTTCACTAAATCAGGATCTATAAAGTACATTATTCCCATAAGATTTTGTCCATGCTTTCTATAAAGATATTCAAGTTTTGTTTCAAAATTGCTTATCTGTCCCCTCTTCTTTGTAGAATCATGGTCATCTCTAACTTTTTGTTCTATAAAATAATATGTTTCTCCATCTGTAAAGTATTGGTCTATATCAAGTTTCTTTTTGGGATTCGAAGGGTCTGGAATAATTATCTTGGGAAGCACCTTAAACCCCCAATCTCTTAGAAATTCGGAGATTAATTCTTCCATAGCATCTCCAAACCTTATTTCATGAGATTGTAAAAGATGCTGGAGAATTTTGGCTCCGGGTTTTGTTGGTCTGAATAACCCTACAAAACGTTCTGGTCTCTCTGCCAGTTTTCTTAAAAGTTCTTTTTTCTCCCCCTCAAATATATGCTTATTTAATATTCCACAAAATGTATTATAGTCCATTTTCTCACCCATCAGCATAATATCTTATTCTCTTTTTATATCTCTCTATTAGATAATTTTCAGAATAAGGAGGTAAATCACTTTCCTTAATGATTGTGTAGTTAATATCATTCTTCTTCAAAAACTTAATAATCTTTAAGAGAGGTATATCAAGAAAATATATCTTACTTATATCGGAATAAATAAATTGAATTTTTTTGGCACGCCACTCTGCCTCCCAAAAAGGTAAATCATAAAACTCTGGATTACTTTCTTCAATATCATACTTATATGGACATATTTTATTTTTCTTAAATAAGCTGTCTGCTTTGAATTCAATTACACAATCACCATAGAATGGCACATAATCACTAAG
>JAGGSX010000007.1 GCA_021158865.1 Thermoplasmata archaeon | reverse complement strand
GTTTATAAAATAAATGTTAATGCTTATGATAATAGAGGATTTAAAATAAAGGCAAAAATAAAATTTGAAAGAAATGGCATGGAATTTGAAAGAAGCGAATTACCCCCTGGAAGATACAGCATAAATGTTTATTATAAAAACAAAAAAATTGCAAACATGGAAACATATATTTCTTCTCCAGATACAATAAATATAGTTACCAAAAAAAATTCAATTTATATTTATGGAATAATATCAGCAATTTCAATTATCATAGGATATTTTATTTATAAAAGAAGATTTTTTGATGCATTGCTTGGCATGTTTTTATTTTCAATTTTATTGCCATGGTGGGGGGTAGCATCAAATGAGAAAATAAATCTATATCTTATTCCCGCTTCAATGATAGAAATGGGCAGCCATTATGGAAAAATAATTTCCATACCATCTTTATTTAAATATGCATTCATTCTATCTCTTTTGCTGTTTATTGCATCAATAGTTTTATCTCTGATAAAAAAATTCAAACAATCTTCAGCAACATCTATTTCTTCATTAATAATTTTTATATCATCTCTTTATGTATTCTCAAAAATTAGCGTTGGAAGTATATGGGGGAAAGGAATTCTGAATGGAAGCAATGCTGTATGGGGAGCAGGAACAGGATTTTATATTGCATTAGTATTTGCTATCCTGAATGTTGCGGTGGTGATAAATGAAATTAGAAGAAGGAGTTAGATACGCAGCTGATTTATTGCTTTCGTTACCAAAGAAGACAATGATAAGGGTGATAAGCCACATAGATGCAGATGGCATAGCATCTGCGTCCATAATTGCTTTAGCCCTTCAAAGAGCTGGCTATAGATATCATATCTCAATAAAAAGAACCGACCCAAATTTGATGAATGAATTAGAAAAAGAAAATGATTTGATAATATTTGCCGATATTGGCAGTGGATATTTAAGGGAAATGGAAAATATAAAGAGTAATATAATTATTCTTGAGCACCATCTATCCCATGATGAACCTCCATCAAATGTGATGTATATAAACGCAAGACTTTATGGAATAGATGGAAGCAAAGAGGCATGCGGGGCAAGTGTTTGTTATGCATTTGCAAAGGCAATTGATGAAGGCAATGTTGATTTATCACAGCTTGCCATAATTGGGATGATAGGGGATAAACAGCATTTTGAGGGATATAACAAGCAAATATTGGATGAGGCAATAGGAAATGGATATGTAGAAACGAGAGATGAATACATTTTTACTGGGAGGACATTGAAAGATGCCCTTGAAAATTCTATAGAGCCATATTTTACAAATTTTCAAAATGCCAATCATTTTATAGAAGAAATTGGGCTTGAACCTCAAAAAAATTTTGATGAAATTGATGAAGGCGGAAGAAAAAAATTGCTTTCTGCACTGACAATAAAATTAATTGAACAGGGATGCAATGAAATAGAATGGAAAAGAAAAGTGGTTTATGGTAAGTATTATGGAAATTTATATGACATGGCATCAAAGTTTAATGCATCTGCAAGAATGAATGAGAGTGGTGTAGGAATAGCGGCGGGTATGGGAGATAAAAGAGCAGTGGAAAAACTATTCATTTTGCAGGAGAAATATAGAGATGAAATAAGAAAAGAAATGCGTTCTCTCGAAAAAAAGGAAGCCCATGAAATGAAAAAATATCTTTATTTTTATACTGAAAAACCTCCTTTATCTGGCGTTCTGGCTGGTCTTGCTGTGAAATATCTCCCAAATTTCAATAAGGGTAAGCCTGTTCTGGCTATGGCTTATAATACCAATACCATAGAAATTTCTTCAAGAGCAAATAATGACATGGTTGAAAATGGTATTAATTTAGGAATTGCCATGAGGAAGGCGGCTATGGCGGCTGGCGGGAGCGGCGGCGGGCACCCAATAGCGGCTGGTGCAACCATACCAAGAGAAAATGAAAAAATTTTTCTGGAGGAACTGGATTCATGTCTTTAACGCTTATTATATGTGAGAAAAACATAGCAGCGAGGCGTATTGCATACATACTTTCAGATGGAAATTATAAGCGGGGAAGAATTGCAGGAATTCCATATTATTCATTCAACAATCATATTGTTATTGGTTTAAAAGGACATATCATGAAACTTGATTATCCTGAAGAATATTCAAAATGGAATGATATAGCTCCAAAAAATCTTATTGATGTTAAGCCAGTTAAAAAAATTTTATCACCATCCATAGCAAGGGCATTGAAAGAGATTGCAAAAGATGTCAAGAAAGTTATAATAGCAACAGATTATGATAGAGAAGGAGAGTTGATAGGTGTAGAGGTTTTAGAACTGTTGCCAAAAAATGTGGAGATAAAAAGGGCAAGATTCAGTGCAATAACTCCCTATGAAATAAAAAAAGCATTCGAAAATTTGGGAAGCGTTGATTACAATCTTTCAAAATCAGCAGAAGCAAGACAATATATTGATTTGATATGGGGAGCAAGTTTAACTCGTTTCATAAGCATTTCTTCAAATCAACTTGGAAAAGATTTTCTTTCTGTTGGAAGGGTTCAAACTCCAACACTTGCTCTTATTGTTGAAAAAGAAAAAGAAATAAAAAATTTTATTCCAAAGCCATATTGGATTATAAAATTAAGCATGCAGAAAAATGGGATAATTTTTGAAATAAAATCAGATAAAATTGAAGATGAAAAAGAAGCAAAAAAAATATATGAAAAAATTAAGAAAGAAGGCTATGCAATTGTAAAAAAATTTCAGAAAAAGACAATTAAAGAACGCCCACCATACCCATTTGATACAACAACATTTCTAAAAGATGCTTCTTACCTTGGTTTTTCTGCTTCAAATGCAATGAAAATGGCAGAAGAGCTTTATATGAATGGATGTATTTCATATCCAAGAACTGACAATACAGTTTATCCACCATTACCTTTTGATTCAATATTAAAAAAGCTTGAAAAAATTATGCCTTCTGACATTGAAGAAGTAAGAAAAATGAGGAGAAGTAAGCCAGTCAGAGGGAAAAAGATAGCTCATGACCATCCTCCGATACATCCAGTAGATGCATGTAAGGTAGATGAAGACCACAGAAAAATTTATGAACTCATTGTCAGACGTTTTCTTGCAACAATTTCAAAAGATGCAGTCATAGAAGAAAAAAATGTTGAAATGGCTGTTAAAAATCATTTATTTAAAGGAAAAGGGACAATAATAGTTGAAAAAAACTGGAGAAAAATTTATCCATATTATAAGATGAAGGAGTCAAATATCCCAGATATGGAAGAAAATGAAAAAGTGAAGATAGTTACCTCAAAACTAAAAAAGGACGAAACAAAGCCACCAAAAAGATACACTCAGGGAAGCCTTATAGTTGAAATGGAGAAACTTGGGCTTGGAACAAAATCAACAAGGCATGAAATAATAGGAAAATTGTATCGGAGAAATTATATCAGGGGCAAGAGGATATCGCCGTCGCCAGCCGGCGTGGCTGTTACTGAAGCCCTAAAGAAAGGGGCTGAAATAATAACAAAGCCAGATATGACGGCAGCGCTGGAAAAAGAGATGGGTGAGATAGCAGAAGGTAAAAAAACTTTTGAAGAAGTTGTTGAAGAATCCAAAAAAATACTCAGAGATGCTTTTAAAATTTTGGAAGGAAGAAAGGAGATAATAGCAAAAGAGATAAAGGAGGCCCTGAATAAGCAAAATTATTTTGGTAAATGTCCAAATTGTGGAGGAAATCTTATTATGAGAAAATCAAAGTATGGCAAAAGATTCATAGGTTGCTCAAATTATCCCGATTGCAAAACAACTTACCCATTGCCTCAAAAAGGGGCTGTTTTTTTCGAAGGAGAATATTGTGAATGCGGCGCACCTATAATAACAGTAATATACAAAGGAAAAAAATGGAAAAAATGCGTGGCAAATTGCAATTAAGCTTTTGCCTTTCTTTCTTTAGATTTGTGTCTAAGCCTTTTTGACCCACATTTTCTGCACTTTTTTGCTCCTATGGGGTTACGGGCATTACAGCGCATGCATATCAATTTATCAAGCATTCTTGCTTCAGCTTCAGGAAATCTTGCCATGCTTTGGAATGGTGAGCATCTTTTTAATATTTACTGTTGATTTCTTTTGCAGGTATGCCAACATAAATTTTCCTTTTTTAAGAATTGCATTTTTTGGGACAAAACTTTTTGCTCCTAAAACAACATTATCTTCTATAACAACGCCGGGCATTATAAATGTTTCTCCTCCAATCAAACAATTTTTACCAATTTTTGTCTTCCTTAATACTAAATCTTCTTCTCCTATGTGTCCTAATATCATCGCCCTTCCTCCAATCATTGTATTGTCTCCAATTTCTATCAAGCAGAGATCAAGCCATTCCTCGGCGGCCAGAAAAACATTTTTACCAATCTTTGCCCCTATGAGACGAAGATAAAAAGATTTTATTGGAGGAACAACAAATATATTCAGAAGTTTATAAACAGGGTAATATAATGCAAAATATGTTGTATATTTAAAAGCCATTTTATCTTTTATTGTTTTTCTGTAATCCCCTTCTATATATTTTAAATCAAATGCATTTATGAAAAATGCTGATGAAAAAATCATTGAAAAAAGCAAAATAAGATAACCAATTATTAAAATCAATGAAAATGATAGGAGATGC
>JAGGSX010000087.1 GCA_021158865.1 Thermoplasmata archaeon | reverse complement strand
AAATTAATGCAATGGCTACAACAACAATTTTTTTCCATTTCATGAAGGTAAATATAAAACATGCTTTAATAATTTTGGAAAATAAATTAATAAATTGTTTGTTATTTCTCAATGGGCAAATTAAGAAGAGATATAATCCTACTTGGGCTGATAAGTTTTTTTACAGATATGAGTAGTGAGATAATAGCACCAATTTTACCATTCTTTTTACTTTCTTTAGGGGGAAGTGGTATAGCCATTGGACTTGTAATGGGCTTGGGAGACGGGCTGGCAAGCATATTAAATTTTTTCTCTGGAAGAGCTTCTGATAAAATAGGAAAAAGAAAGCTGTTTATATCTGCAGGTTATGGCTTATCTGCAACTTCAAAACTTTTTTTTCCATTCTCAAGCAGTTGGTGGAATATACTCATTTTAAGGGCTTCAGAAAGAGCAGGAAAAGGCATAAGGGGGGCGCCCCGCGACGCCATGATTGGGGAGAGATATGAGGAAAACAGAGGGCTTGCCTTTGGCTTTCATCGTGCAATGGACACTTCTGGAGCAATTGTTGGTTCTTTATTGGCTTTTCTTTTATTCTGGCTTTTTAAACTCCAGATGAAGACAATCCTTATCATGGCAGCTTTTTTGGCTTTTTTAGCCATACCACCCGTCTATTTTTTAAAGGAGAAGAAGATCGACGTAAGGAAAGAAAAGATTGCTATTTCTTCCTCATTAAAAAAATTTATTGCAATATCAATTCTTTTTTATTTGGGCAATTTCAGTTATGTATTCTTTTTGATGAGGGCTAAAGAGATATGGAACAGCATTATTCCATCAAGTTCAATTGCCATATCATTTCTTTTATATGCATTATTCAATATCGTATATGCATCTCTTTCCATGCATTTTGGAAAATTATCAGATAAGATGGGAAGGAGATATATTATTGTATCTGGCTACCTTTTATTTGCATTTGTATGTTTTGGTTTTATATTTATTACAGACATTGGAAAAGTTATGGCAGGTATACTTTCTATAATCTTATTCATCTTATATGGTATGGTATTTGCTATAATTGAAGGAAATCAGAGAGCTTATGTATCTGATTTAGGTAAATGGAAAGGATATTCTCAAGGAGCTTTTAGAGCATATACTGGTATAGCAGTTATAATATCTGGGTTGATAGCAGGATTTCTATGGGATGCAGATCATGGATTGGTATTTCTATATGGTGCTGCTTTATCTATTCTTTCAGCTTCCTTGCTATCAACAGTTAATATAGAAAAAGATTAAATTTGGAAGCATATTTATTGTCATGGGCGGGTCACCTAGAGGTTGGGTGGTGGACTGCAGATCCACATACACGGGTTCAAATCCCGTCCCGCCCTCTAAATCAAAATCGATAGTTTTATATTTATCTTCTATATTAATAAAACATGGCAAAAAAACAGAAGACTGGCTTTCAATCTGCTGCTGGACTTATAAGATATTTTGAAGAAGAAAAGACAGGATTTAAAATAGACCCAAGGGTTATTGTAGTATTTACTATTTTAACTGCAACTATAGTAACTTTGATGAGAATACTTTATCCGATGTAAAATGAAAAGAAAAAAAAGACACCGGTATTTAATATCTATTTTTATTTTGATATTGATAGGCTTGCTTTATTTATTTGATATTGTGAATTGGATGATAGCTACATCTGTACTCATATTTATGTTGCCATATCTCTCTTTTTCCATTTTTCTCTCCAATCTTAAGCCATCTAAGAAGAAAAAAGCCGTTGACATTATTAGAAGGAAATCTTCAACATGATTTTAAAGGTGAATTGGGATAAAATGAAATAAAAATGCAATCGCAATTAGTAGCAATATTATAAATAAAATTTTAATTGCAAATTTTATGATTTTCCATCCTATTATTACTATAATAAGTATAGCAATTAAAGTTAGTAAGGAGATGTTGAAACCAATACCAAACATAATTGTGATATAACAATATATATTTATATCTTCAGAAAAACTTTCAATTTTTCTGGAAATTCGATTCTTCCTTCCCTCATTTTTTCTATTCCCTCAATACATGCATTTACAAGTTTTTCAAAATATTTTTTTCCTTTTTCTTTATCTGCATTTGAAGGACTACCTATGTATCCATCATTTGCTCCCAGTTTTTTAAAATTTTTAAATGCATCTTTAAGTCCTATTTTTACTTTAAAAGATTTTAATGATTTATAATCCCCAACAAGCTCAGGAAAAAGGTACAAAGCAAGAGACGTTTCTTTTTCATCTGCATGTATTTCCCCTTCAATATCATCAAAAATTTTTTTGTTGAAATATGAAGCAGAAATTGGTTCACATGCTCTAATCCCATATTTTTTTACTTTGAAAATTGCTTTATATATTGCCTTTAAATGCCATAAATCCATGTGAAAATTGCATATAACAAGATATTTGAAGTCATGAAATGCAAGATTTTTCATTATATCCAATAATATTTTATATATGCTATGCCACGAAACAGAAATGCTTCCTGGAAAGGTAGCAAGATATTTACATGTTGAAAATGGTATCGAAGGTAGAACAATGCTCTTATAATCAATTCTTTTTATAACTTCCTCTTCAACTCTTTTAGCTATTAAAAAATCTGTTGCAACAGGTAGATGAGGTCCATGAGCTTCTATAGGCCCTATAGTAAGGAAAAATATAGTATCTTTATCCAATCTTTCTACTTCCTTCCAGTTCAAATCCGAAAATTTCATACTAATATATGACAAATTTATAAATGGTTTTTGCTATTATGCATGATGAATATACTGCTTGGCATTGGCAACGAGATTAACGGCGACGACGCCGTTGGAGTGTGGGTTGCGAGAAAGTTCAGGCATAATGATTGGATTGCAATAGATTGTGCAACAGTTCCTGAAAATTATATTGGAGATATAGTGAGGAGCAAGCCGAAAAAAATTGTTCTGGTTGATGCTGCTCAAATGAATTTGAAGCCAGGAGAGATAAGAATAATTCCGAAAGAAAAACTTGGGAAGGCAACATTTTCTACCCACACCATTCCACTTTCAGTGTTCATGATGCATCTGCATGAGTTAATAAATGCTGAGATATATCTCATAGGAATACAGCCAAAGTCATTTTATGGAGGACTGAGTAACGAAATAAAATATGCTGGAAATAAGGTGATAGAGTATATAAAGAAGGATAAAATTAATGAGATAAAAATTCTTTAGTTTTCATATTTCTGCTTCATTGTATATAAAGCCCACCATTCACATTTATTGTTTCACCAGTAATATAATCAGCCAAATTGCTTGCTAAGAATAGGCATGCATTAGCAACATCCTCTGGTTTTCCTATTCTTTTTAAAGGAATTTCTTTTATTCTTTCTTCTCTTTCTTTTTTGCTGTATCCTGATATTAAATCAGTATCAATTGTTCCAGGAGCAATTGCATTAACATTTATTTTTCTGCTTGCGAGTTCCAATGCCAAGCTACGCATAAATCCGAGCATTCCAGACTTAGATGCGGCATAATCTGCGCCATGGGAAGAACCCTTTAAAGCAAGCTGGGATGAAATAAATATTATCTTCCCTCCTTCATGTATGTAATTCAATGCATTTTTGCATACATTGTAGCATGACTTTAAATTTATTCTTAGGGTTTTATCCCATTGCTCTTCTTTCAACTCAAAAATTTTCTTTCTTTTATAAATTCCTGCATTATTTACCAAGATATCAATTTTTTTTACAGTGCTTACAAAATCATCAACAATTCTTTTTGCTTCTCTGTCATCTCCAACATCTCCTTTCAATAGCATTCCGTCGCTATAATTCTTAACAATTTTAAGGGTTTCCAAAGCCATTTCGTAATCTTTGATATAATTTATTCCAACAAAAGCTCCATTTTCAGCAAATTTTATTGCTATTGCTCTTCCTATTCCACGAGAAGCTCCGGTCACTATCGCATTTTTACCATGCAGCATTTTAATGTATTATTCTATAAAGTTTTACTACTGCTTCCACCGCCTGCTTCGCCCTGTCTATTCTTTCTTCTGCCTGCAATCTTGTCATTCCTGGTCCAGTTATACCCAATCCAACTGGTTTGTCATATTCAAGAGCCAAATCAATAATTTTTCTCGATGCATGTTGCATAATGATTTCATCATGCTCTGTTTCTCCTTCTATCACTGCCCCCAAGGCAACAACGCCATCTATATTTATATCTTGCAATAATTTCTTTATTGCCAATGGCATGTCAAACACGCCAGGCACTTTTATAATTTTAACAACATTTGCTCCTAAAAATTCAGCATGTTCTTTTGCCCTCTCCATCATCATCATTGTAATGTCGTAATTGAATTCCGATGCAACAATACCAATCCTTACTTCTTCATCTTTTTCCTTTCTCATGCCTTTATATATGCATACCATTTATTATTTTTTGGGATAGAGATAAAAATAAATCGAAAATGTAAAATAAAGCATTTCACTAATTACATACTTGAATTTGCCAGTTAGCCGCCTAAAAGGAGATATTGGCAAAGTCAATATCTCATTATGAATAACAAAACATATCCATTAGGCGGCATAGCAATAATATACAAAGTAGAAAAAGAATCGCCTGTCTTCAAGAATATTCAAAGGCATAGAAGGAAATATGAAAAATTTTATTCCATTGGTAAAGGTTCATGTAAATAAC
>JAGGSX010000142.1 GCA_021158865.1 Thermoplasmata archaeon | reverse complement strand
GCAAACAAATGCAAGCGATGTATACAATAACATAGCAGGATGTAATATTATTTTAAAATGGAATAACAGCAAGGACGACTTTGATGTTTATGTGCCTGGGGCTCCTGACTTTGTTATTGAGCAAGGCAATGGATTCTTTGTTTCAGTAAGTCAGCAAAGCCAGTGGCATGGGTAAGTGGCATCAATCAAACAAAAGTTAATGGTGGAAAAAGTTACCAATACTCCTTATAGCTTTCAATAACTTTAGCTATGGCATTTCTTATATATTTCATATTTTTCTTAGATATATTTATCCTGAAATCTTTCTTTATTGCCTTATAAATATCATCTTTTAATTTCTCTGGGTCAAAATCATTTTTTGCTTTCCCTAAATATTTCCATATCTGCTTTTTCTTTTGGGAATCCCATGTTACATCATATATGTACTCATGTCCTTTTATATTCTTTACAATCTTAGCCATGGCTACCCTCAACTACTCTAATAATTATTATCAATAAAAATAATTTTTGGAATGATGCGTTTCCTATATAAAAATAAGATTAACTAAAATCCAAATCATAAATAAATTTTTATACCAATTTTAATTATCTCCTCCATGAGCAAGAAATATGTGGCTATATTGGTATGTTTGGTGGTGCTGGCGGGTGCTTTTCCGCAGGCGGTTTTATCACAGAGCGGCAATAGCAAAAATGTATGGCCATTTGAGCATATTAAACCAAGATTTTTGCCAAGAGTCAATGTTGTTGGGATTGATAATAATAATGATACCGAATATGCGTTTTTATCAGCCATCCCAATGAGTACATTCCATTACAATGGGAGTGTATATCAATCTCTTTTGATTCCAGATACATTTACCATGCCTGTTCAATATATAATGGATGATTGGGAGAGTTATTTAAAGCCTTGGGGAGGAGTCCAGCATATAAACTTCATTGGAAATATTCCTTATGCAAAAAAATTGCAAGTGAAGGACTTATATAATATTAGCTGGAATCAAACTACAAATATTACCGGCAATCCAATTAAGATTTCAAATGAAATAGCACTGCATGATTGGAGGCACCCTTCAAAAGTAGTGATAGCACCTTATAAGAGCCATTTAACGAATGATGATATAGAGAGTATATCAAATGCAGCTGTTATAGCTTCGTTATATAATGCCCCATTATTCTTTACAATGCCAGATTCTATGAATGAAACTACAATAGGCATTTTAAAACAACTTGGTGTAAGCGATGTTGTTTTGGTAGAAATAGGAAATTCGATAAATCAAAGTGTGAATAATCAATTATTGGCAAATGGAATAGGTATAAATGCATCTCTAACTACCGAAGACATGGTTGTCTCAAGAATAAGGAGTTTGACAAATCATTCAATGCTCTGCTCAATTTTATATAACTGGCAGAATCTGCCTGCTGCACTTTATGGAGCAATATATGGAGGATATGTGTTATTTCTTCCAAATTCCTTAAAAAGTTTGGCTAATAGCGTGGGCAATTCATTACAGAGCCTGGGCTTCCCTCATACAAAACTTATACAGCTTTATGAACTACCAGAAGATGTTAAATATGGAGAGCAACAAATAGCAAATGATTTTTATAACTGGCTGGATAGCATAGGAGGAAATGATCCAGATAAATTGGAAATAGTTGTAACCTTTAATACAGCTACCTATTATGATCCAAGCCATGGCTTTGACGTTAATTTTGAGAGAGCATTGAGCGGAGATCCATCAAATCCCACTGCCAATGGAGCCGTAACTGGAAGAATGCCTTTGAATTTTACTGGAAATATTGCATTGGTGAATAGGGGAGGAACCTATAGAGCAACGATTTTTGCAAATCCACGTCCAGACCATGTTACGTTATGTATGAACGCATATGAAGTTCAGCATATTGTTAATGCTGGCTCTCCAGTTGTTGATTCATGGGGCACAAATCATATCGTAAACGAGATATTTGGATGGCCATATAGGGGATGGTGTTCCGAAAATAATTATTTTCCATGGCAGGACATCCACAATAATACTCCAGATTTATCCCCTATTTTGCCTCCCGGTCCCGGCAATGGCCCTAATTGTGACCCTGGCGTATTTTCGTCTTTCTTAGGGGCAAACTATGAGACCCATTTTCACTCTGGAGCGAACGCTGGGAGCGGCAGTTATCCGGCCCAGCCAGGCGTAGATAATATCGGTTTTGTTGCTGATGTTGCAAATGGTTCAACATTTCTTTATTTCAGCTGTCATGGAGGTGGAACTGGTATAGCTGTGAGAGAGTATGATAATGGGATTGCACAAGATTATAGTGGCGAGTCGTGGGGAGCTCCATATTGGCCGGATGATGATGGAAGAACTTATGACGGTAGTAATGGAGGATATTATACCCAAAGTGAATTAAACAATGACCTTGGTAATACCCATGGGATGATGATAGGCTATAATGCATGTGATATGGCAAATGGAGAAATGAATGAAATATTGCTTGAGCATGGAGGAATAATGTCAATTGGGAGCTATACATCTGTTTCATTCACTGGTTCTGGATGGTGGTGGAGTGTGTTTTCTTATTTAATAACCCATGAAAATTATACACTTGGTGAAGCAGCAACCTATACAACAGCAAGAACATCTCCATTGTATGCTCCAAATACTGGGCAAAAGGGTGTTGATACAAGCTTATATTATGTGTGCTTTGGTGACCCGATGGTTGAATATACGAAGCCGTCATGGAATTCTCCTATGCCAGATGAAATAAATATTCTCTATGGTGGGCATAAGCCTGATGGATATACCGAGGAAATAATCTACAATATGACACTATATCAAGGATGGAATTTTGTTACAATAGCTTGCGAGAACAATTATACAGCATCTTCTTTATATAATAACATATCAGGATGCAATCTCATATTGAAATGGAATAATAGCAGAAACGATTTTGATGTTTATGTTCCTGGCTCACCAAACAACTTTGCAATTGAAAATGGAACAGGATACTTCATTTCTGTAAGCAATAATACAAATTTAAGCGTAACTGGATTGCCTATCCAAAGCGTTAACATAACCTTGCTGGTGGGATGGAATAGCCTTGGATGGTTCAATCCAACGCAAACAAATGCAAGCGATATATACGATAACATATCAGGATGCAACATTTTGCTGAAATGGAATAACAGCAGAAATGACTTTGATGTTTATGTTCCTGGAGCTCCTGACTTTGTTATTGAGCAGGGCAACGGATTCTTTGTTTCAGTGAGCCAGCAGAGCCAGTGGCATGGGGTATGATAAACAAAATATTCATAAAACATGAATGTATAATATAGCATGCACAAAAAACTATGCATTCTTGTTCTTTTCCTTCTAATATTTTCATCCCTTGCAAATTCGGTAGATATTCACATGGTGATTGGATATGTATATGCAAACGGAAAGCCAATACCGAATATAAATTTAACAATTATAAATGAAGATAAAAATCAGAAAATTTATAGGAAGAGCGATAAGTATGGATTTTATTCATTTAATATAGGCACACTTCATGGACCTGGATGGGAAGTTGGGGATAGATTACTGATTATTGCGAAAGGCAAAAATTATTATGGGGAGGCAAGAATAACAATAGATGGCAGCGCATATCAGTGGGTAAATATAAC
This sequence comes from Thermoplasmata archaeon, assembly GCA_021158865.1. Lineage (GTDB taxonomy): Archaea > Thermoplasmatota > E2 > UBA202 > JdFR-43 > JAGGXW01. The sequence continues at coordinate 1,058 of JAGGSX010000142.1, read as the reverse complement.
GTTATTTGCTCTAATAAAAGCGAATTTTTCATATTCGCCAATGAATCCAACTGATATTGATACCTTGTATTTTTTTGATATGTCCGATGGGCAAATTACGAATTACACTTGGCAATTTGGAGATGGAAATTTTAGCTACAAAAAAAATCCAATGCATAGATATGCCAATAATGGAATATACAATGTTACTCTTATCGTAAATGGGGGTGGGGCTATGGACAGCATATCAAAGAAGATAAAAGTGGAAAATATCCCTCCAATTGCTGTTTTTTTCTATCGGGTCCATGGCTATTCTGTTGAAGTGAATGCTTCTAAATCATCTGATTTGGATGGCTATATCGTCAGTTATGAGTGGAAGTGGGATAATGGAGAGTGGATTGTTGGAAATGCAATTTCTCATCATTCTTATAAAGAGGGGGAACATGAGATATGGCTTAGAGTGAAAGACGACGATGGCTCAACCAATGTAACAGAAAATGAAATATACATTCAGAAGAATATAGGAATAGCGCCAAAAGCTAATTTCTATTGGAAGCCTGCAAAGGCGACGGATTTAGATATGATTCGATTCAATTCAACAAGTTATGATATCGATGGCAACATTGTAAATTACACTTGGCAATTTGGAGATGGAAATTTTAGCTACAAAAAAAATCCAATGCATAGATATGCCAATAATGGAATATACAACGTTACTTTAATTGTAAAAGATGAGGATGGTATGGTTTCTAAAATGGTAAAAAAGATTCTCATTTTGAACAACCCTCCAGTTTCTGATTTCTATTTCAAAATTAAGAAAAATAGTGTGCAATTCATTCAGAAATCATCAGATTTAGATGGCATAATAACAAACTACACTTGGCAATTTGGAGATGGAAATTTTAGCTACAAAAAAAATCCAATGCATCAATATGCCAATAATGGAATATACAACGTTACTTTAATTGTAAAAGATGATGATGGTATGGTTTCTAAAATGGTAAAAAAGATTCTCATTTTGAATAACCCTCCAGTTTCTGATTTCTATTTCAAAATTAAGAAAAATAGTGTGCAATTCA